>NZ_NCJB01000022.1:0-20369 GCF_002282275.1 Polynucleobacter sp. 39-46-10
GTTATGTTGTTGATGTTGGCCACCGCGTTACCCAAGGAAATACAAATGCAGCACCACTAGTTCTGTATACAGAGATCGTGCGTGATGCTTCACAAGAGCAAAAAATTGGACCTTTTGATGGTGCATTCTCAGCAAGCACTTTTACTGGACCAGCAGCGTATACCGAAAAAGAAAAATTCAACAAGCTCGAATTCACAGCAATTGATAAAAATAAAATCACTATTCCTGCCCTAGTACCTCCTGGTGATCCTGCGTGGATTGCTATGGTTCAACATTACTTTGCCAGCGCCTGGATCCCTGGTGATAAAGCGGCGCGTGATATCTATGCCGGAAAAATTGATAACAATCTTTACCGTATTGGCATACAAACGCCGTTGGGAGTGGTTGCACCCGGCACCACGGTTGTTGAAAAAGCAAAACTGTTTGTGGGCCCGCAAGAAGAAAGTGTTTTAGAAACAATTGCCCCTGGGTTTGCTTTATTAAAAGACTATGGATATCTCACCATTCTTGCCAAACCTATTTTTTGGCTGCTTGAAAATATCCATGCTTATGTTGGTAACTGGGGTTGGTCAATCATCCTTTTGACTATTTTTATTAAATTGGTGTTCTTCCCGTTATCTGCTGCTAGCTACAAGTCAATGGCGCGCATGAAAGAGGTTCAGCCACGTCTGCTTGCAATGAAGGAGCAATACAAGGGTGAGCCACAAAAACTGAATCAAGCCATGATGGAGATGTACCGCAAGGAAAAAATTAATCCCCTGGGTGGTTGCCTGCCTGTAGTGATTCAGATCCCCGTGTTTATCTCGTTGTACTGGGTTCTACTCTCCTCAGTGGAGATGCGCAACGCCCCATGGATTGGCTGGATTCATGACTTATCAGTTCCGGACCCATATTACATTTTGCCAATCATTATGGCCGCCTCAATGTTTGTGCAAACCAAACTCAACCCAACTCCGCCAGATCCAGTTCAGGCGAAGATCATGATGTATATGCCTCTAGTGTTTTCTGTCATGTTCTTCTTCTTCCCTGCGGGCTTGGTTTTGTATTGGGTTGTGAACAACTTGCTATCGATTGCACAGCAATGGCAAATCAATCAAATGTTTGGAAAGAAGCCGGCTAAATAAATTTTTAGCCGCCCAAAGATAAATAAGGGGTACCCGTGATGATGACAAGAAAGTTGCCCATCATTGCGGTTGCCACCGCGCCGGGTAAGGCAGGGGTTGGCGTTATTCGCATTAGCGGACCACAGCTTTTGTCGATGGCCGAAGCTTTATTTCATAAAACTCTTGCACCGCGCCACGCAAACCTGCTCACACTTCAAGATGCGCAGGGCCAGTCGATCGACCAACTCATTGCCATTTACTTTGCTGCCCCAGCCTCCTTTACTGGCGAAGATGTTCTAGAGCTGCAATGCCATGGCGGTCCCCAGCTTTTAGAGTTGGTCATGAAGCGTTGTCTCGAGCTGGGAAAAGATCAGGGTTTGGTTATTGCCGAACCAGGCGAATTTTCTTTACGAGCCTATCTCAACAACAAAATCGATTTAGCTCAAGCAGAAGCAATTGCAGATTTAATTGATGCGCAAAGTGAGGCGGCGGTTCGTGGAGCGGCGCGCTCATTGCAAGGCGCTTTCTCAAACGATATCAACAGCCTAATTGAAGAAATCACCCAACTACGCATTTTGGTAGAGTCCACGCTGGATTTCCCTGAAGAGGAGATTGAATTTTTAGAGAATGCCAAGGCACGTGAGCGTCTCAAAACGGTGATGCAAAAGTTAAAAGCATTAAGAGAGGGCGCGAAACAGGGAAAAATTTTGCGCGATGGTATTCAGTTGGTTTTGGCTGGCGCTCCTAATGTGGGGAAAAGTTCCCTCCTCAATCGTTTGGCTGGCGAGGAAGTTGCCATCGTTACACCTATCGCAGGAACTACGAGAGATCGCGTTAAGGAGAGCATCACCATCAACGGTGTTCCGATGCACATTATTGATACCGCCGGTTTACGTGAAACCAGTGATCTGGTTGAGGCAAAGGGAATTGAAAGATCGTGGGATGCCATTCGGGCAGCAGACTTAGTCATTTTTCTGCAAGATCCAAGCGCCAAAGAAACAATTGATGGGGACGAAGCTTTGGGGCTAAAAACCCAAATATTGAAGGCAATTCCACCAAAATGCCCAGTTTTAGAGGTGGGCAATAAATCGGATTTGTTGGGCAAGCTTACAGCTAATCAAAGTGAAAGCCACTCTTTGCTCATTTCGGCTAAGACGGGTGAAGGCATAGAGGCCTTAAAACAGAAAATCTTAGAGTCGGTCGGCTGGGGTGGCACTCAGGAGGGCGCCATCGTTGCTCGTAGACGGCATTTAGATTGTCTAGATAGGGCGGCTACGCACCTTGATAAATCTCAAGAATTCGCATCAGATGGCAACATATCACTGGAGTTATTCGCAGAAGAGCTCCGTTTGGCACAAGATCAACTTGGACAAATTACTGGAAAGCTACTCCCAGACGATCTTTTGGGCAAAATCTTTAGCCAATTTTGCATTGGCAAGTAAAGGGTTTGCTCTTGGTGGGTGTATGCCTAAAAATATGCCCAAAATGTTAAAATAGTGCGATCAAAAATATTACATTTCATAGGACTCTCATGACTATCAACACCAATGCACCTGAGTACGTAAAAAATCAAAAACTGATTCAATGGGTCGCTGAAGTAGCTGCCCTTACCAAGCCAGATAAGATTCACTGGTGTGATGGTTCCCAGGCCGAATACGATGAATTTTGTGAGTTGCTGGTAAATGCAGGGGTATTTAAGCGCCTCAATGCCGCTAAGCGCAAAAACGCTTTCTTGGCATTATCTGATCCCGATGACGTAGCGCGTGTTGAAGACCGCACTTTTATTTGCTCAGCAAAAAAAGAAGATGCGGGCCCAACAAATAATTGGGTAGAGCCAAGCGAAATGCGTGCCACCCTCCAGCCACTATTTGATGGTTGCATGCGCGGTAGAACAATGTACGTAGTGCCATTTTCAATGGGCCCAATCGGCTCTCCAATTGCACACATTGGCGTTGAGCTTTCTGACAGCCCATACGTTGCTATCAACATGCGTTTGATGACCCGCATGGGTAAAGCGGTGATTGATCAGCTTGGCGCTACTGGTGAATTTGTTCCTTGTATTCACACCGTTGGTAAGCCTTTGGCTGCAGGCGAAAAAGACATTGCATGGCCTAACAACAAAAACAAATACATCGTTCACTATCCTGAAACACGCGAGATTTGGTCTTTCGGATCCGGTTATGGTGGTAACGCCTTATTAGGTAAAAAATGTTTTGCATTACGAATTGCATCCAATATGGGTCGCGATCAAGGTTGGTTAGCTGAGCACATGTTGATCTTGGGCGTGACTTCACCTGAAGGCAAGAAATACCATATCGCTGCTGCGTTCCCATCTGCTTGCGGAAAAACCAATTTCTCTATGATGATTCCTCCAAAGGGATTTGAGGGGTGGAAGGTAACTACAGTTGGTGATGACATTGCATGGATCAAGCCGCGCAAAGACCCTGTTACAGGTAAAACACGTTTGTTTGCAATTAACCCAGAATCTGGTTACTTTGGCGTTGCTCCAGGAACAAACCGCCAAACCAATCCAAACTGTCTCGATTCATTAAACCAAGATGTGATCTTTACTAACGTTGGTTTAACTGATGATGGTGATGTTTGGTGGGAAGGTTTAACTGATGCGCCTCCAGCTCATTTAATTGATTGGCAAGGCAAGGACTGGACTCCTGCTGATGGCGCTGCTGGTCGTAAAGCCGCTCATCCAAATTCACGCTTCACTGTAGCGGCTACTAACAACCCTGCAGTCGACCCTAATTGGGATAATCCTGAGGGTGTAGCGATTGATGCATTCTTGTTTGGTGGTCGTCGTTCAAACACGGTGCCATTGGTAAGTGAGGCGCGCGATTGGGTCGAGGGTGTTTACATGGCCGCAACAATGGGCTCTGAAACTACTGCTGCGATTACTGGCCAGGTGGGCGTTGTTCGTCGTGATCCGTTTGCAATGATTGCATTTGCTGGCTACAACATGAGCGACTACTTCCAGCACTGGTTGAATATCGGTAGCAAGCTTGCTGCTGAAGGTGCTGTTTTGCCAAAGATCTATTGTGTGAATTGGTTCCGTAAAGATGAGAACGGTAAGTTTGTATGGCCTGGTTTCGGTGAAAACATGCGCGTACTTTCTTGGATCTTGGGCCGCGCCGAAGGCACAGCTAAAGGTAAGGAAACTGTATTTGGTATTTGCCCAGAGCATGCTGATATGCATTGGAATGGTCTCGATTACCCAGCAGACAAGTTTGAAAAAGCCATTACTGTTGCTGTTGATGATTGGAAGAGCGAGCTTAAGCTTCATTCAGAATTGTTTGAGCATTTGGGCGAGCGTTTGCCTAAAGAGTTAATCGAAGCTCGTAGCAAAATTGAGAAGCGCTTAAACGCCTAGGCCCCCTAGAAATTTAAGAAGTCTTTTCAAAAACATCTTTATTTAATGACCTCACCCCAACACCATGACATCGTGGTGATTGGGGCAGGCATTGCAGGATCAAGCATTGCCAGCGAGCTGCTCGAGCGCGGTCAAGTAGTTTGCATTGTCGACTCAGCACCCCACCCTGCATCAGCGTGCTCTAGTCATGCTTACGCTATTGCACATCCACATGTTGGTCGTGGTGCCCCCCGTTTATTACGCTTAACCCGCATTGCATTTTTGATGGCCGATGCTCGCTGGGGCAAGGTCTGGAATCAGCATGGCATCTTTCAGCCAAACAAAAAAGACAAGGCCTTTAATCGGGGTGATGTTGCAAGCTACCTGCAGTCACTCGATCTTGATGAAGGTCTGGCAAAAGCCCTTTATGCGGATGATGCAATGCAGGTTTGTGGAATTTCTCAAGACGGCATTTGGCTTCCACGGGGGGCATCATTAAATTTGTTTAAAGCAACACAAGATGCGTTGGCCCCCCACCCAAGACTGACTTGCTGCTGGAATACTTCTGTCGCTCGACTAGAAAAAGTTGATGCAAATTGGGGTTTATTCAATGCCCATGATGAACTCATCATGACTGCTGGCAAGGTCATTATTGCGGCAGCCTTAGAAACTAAAAACTTGGCAGCAAGTATGGGTGTCCGGCTTCCCTTGAGGCCTGTGCGTGGACAGTTGAGTATCTTTTCAATTGATGCGAAAAATCAATGGGCTTCAAAACTTCCGCGTACTGCAATATCGGGCGATGGCTATTGTTTGCCGGCCAAGAAATTACCCGATGGGAATAATCAGTGGATAGTGGGCTCCAGTTTTGACGAGGGAGAATCCGATCTTCAGGATTGGGATTCAAGTGATGACTTTAATCGTGAGCAGGCAAAGGGCTTGCTGAATTATGCAGATGGCGATGTAAGCCATTTACAGAAAGTGGGAAGCTTTGTGGGGGTGCGTTGTGTTGCCGGCGATCGCCTGCCAATCATTGGCGCACTGACTCAACGCCCAGGGATATTTTTGGCGGCAGCCCTGGGGTCAAGAGGCGTACTTTGGTCAGCCTTAGCCGCCAAACTCATTACTGCTCAAGTGCTCGAAGACGATTTTGCTTTACTGGCGCGCTTAGGCTTTGCTGCAGATTTGGTGGCTGCACTGGCACCAGCACGTTTCTTTGCCGGGGCTTTGGCAGCAGCACCCGCTTTGGGTGCTTTGGCTTCAAACTCAAAACCAATTTTGCCATCGGCGCCCAAAGCAAGATAAGCCTTAAAGCCACGACCTGTTCGGTTGGATTTGAAATTCGTCAGTAAATCTGTTTTGCCCTCTGTGAGCAACTTCTGAACCTGCTCCACAGAAATTTCTTGTTGCAAAACTACCTTACCGGTTTTGAAGTCGCATGACTTATTTGGGCCGGTATTGTTTTCGCATACATAGCGCATGCCATCTTCATAAACTGCACCAGAACATTTTGGGCAGACACCCAGGGCCTGGCGCCCAGTAAAGTCAACGGGCTCAGACTCATCTTCCTGAGAATTGCCAAAATCAAATTCAAGCTTGAAGCCCGCATTTGGATAGTCGGCATCATCTTCAGGAATTTCGCTTAATTTAATAATTGCAGCAAATGGTCTTCCCATTTTGCTGCGGAATCCTTGGAGTGGCCCAATGGTTTTTTCACGAAGCAACTCTTCTACTTCTGGATACTCAAATGCACGCCCACCCGGAGTTTTACTGATCGTAAATCCACACTTCTCACATGCAAAGCGACGATAGTTTTCTTTAACGGCGCTTTTGCAGTGTGGGCACGGTGTAGACATGGTTGCATAGTCGCCAGGGATTGTATCGCTGTCATACTCTTTTGCGCGTTTGACGATGCGTTGCGTCATCTGTGCAATTTCTTGCATGAAGGTGTCGCGATTCATCTCGCCACGTTCAATCAGAGAGAGTTTATTTTCCCAACTACCCGTGAGATCGGGCCTAGTTAATTCTTCGACATCCAAGCCACGCAGGAGCGTCATCAATTGGAAGGCTTTAGCGGTGGGAATAAGTTCGCGCGCTTCGCGAACCATATATTTCTCAGCCAGCAGGCCTTCAATAATGGCGGCACGGGTTGCAGGCGTGCCCAGACCTTTTTCGGCCATGGCTTCACGCATTTCATCGTCATCTACCCATTTACCGGCGCTCTCCATGGCCGACAACAAGGTTGCTTCAGTATAGCGAGCTGGTGGTTTAGTTTTTAATGGGATAGCTGCGATAGATTCGGTTTGCACAGTTTCACCTTCTTGCACTGCTACCAGCTCATCATCTGCTTGATTGGATCTGCCATACACCGTTAGCCAGCCTGGTGAGACCAGAACACGCCCCTCCGTTTTAAAGTGATGTCCTGACGCCTCGGTGATGCGAGTGGTGACACGGAACTCGGCTGCGGGATAAAAGACCGCCAAGAAGCGACGTACAACTAAGTCATACAACTTTTGCTCTGGTTCACTGAGGCTCTTTGGAGACTCTAAGGTAGGGATGATCGCAAAGTGATCTGATATTTTTGAGTTATCAAAAATACGTTTATTCGGTTTGATCCAGCCATATCCTGCTTTCGAATCCTTAGGGTCGCCTTGCAAAATTTGTTTAGCAAATGGACGATATTCTTGTGCGTTTTCAGCCAGGTTTTCCATGGTCTGTTTTACGGTATCAAGATAATCCTCGGGCAAGGCCTTGGCATCTGTACGTGGATAGGTCAGCACTTTATGGCGCTCGTAAAGAGCTTGAGCTAAGCCCAGAGTATTTTTAGCGGAGAAACCAAAGCGCGCGTTGGCTTCGCGTTGCAAGCTAGTTAAGTCAAATAACTGAGGGGCTAGTTGAGTTGCTGGCTTAGCCTCTTCCTTGACGCTCGCTTTTTTATCGCGACACGCTGCCACAATACTTTGTGCGGCAGCTTCACTCCATAGGCGATTCTCGCGTGTATCTGGGGCTGCAGCATTCTTCTTGAATTTAGGATCAAACCAGCGGCCTTCATACACGCCAGCTGCCGCAATAAATTCTGCCTTAACCTCCCAATAGTCTTTGGAAATAAACTTACGAATCAGCTCTTCACGCTCTACAACAATTGAAAGCGTTGGCGTTTGCACTCGACCAACTGTCGTCAGAAAGAATCCACCACTTTTGCTATTAAATGCTGTCATGGCACGAGTGCCGTTAATGCCGACCATCCAGTCTGCTTCAGAGCGGCAGCGTGCTGCATCCGCTAGAGGCTGCATGTCGCTATCGCTGCGAAGAGAAGCAAAGCCATCGCGAATTGCTGCCGGCGTCATTGATTGCAACCAAAGGCGCTTAATAGTTTGTGGCGCTTTTGCATGCTGTGCAATCAAGCGGAAAATTAATTCACCTTCGCGCCCCGCGTCACATGCATTAATGAGTTCGTTAATATCTTTACGCTTAATGAGCTTTTGCAATACCTTAAGTCGCGATTCTGTTTTGGCAATCGGCCGTAAATCAAAGTAGGGTGGCACAACAGGTAGATTTGCAAAGGACCATTTGCCGCGTTTGACATCAAATTCTTCGGGGGCAGCGATCTCTAATAAATGACCAACTGCAGAAGAGATAACGAAGTCATCGCTCTCGAAATAATCCTCATATTTAGTGAAGCCACCTAAAGCTTTGGCAATGTCATTCGCAACGGAAGGTTTCTCCGCAATGATCAGCGCCTTTGGGTGATCAACGGTTGAAGTCTTTGGGCTGCTTTTTTTGGTAGTTGCTTTAGTTGCCACGCGTTTTGCCTAAATTTGAGCTTGAAATGATGTTTTTAATGGGTAAAACGGGTGACTAATTTAAACCAGATCCTGGTCAGACTACCCCCGCACCCCTTTTTTATTATTAACCGATAAATTGACAAAAGTCCAAAAGCCTCTTTTTCTGGATTTAGTAAGACCCTATTAAAGGCCCTAGATATTCTTAAAAAGTCGCTTTAAATGCCTTTAAATGGGGTTTTTGAGCATTTTGGCAGCTCCTCAAGGATGTCTTGCGGGGATTGGACTAGTTTGGCGCCCTGCTGAAGTAACTGATGGCAGCCCTTCGAGAGAGGGTTATTTATCGAGCCTGGAATAGCAAAAATCTCTCGGCCGAGCTCACAGCCTAGTCTTGCTGTAATAAGCGAGCCAGAGCGCTCAGCCGCCTCAACTACAAGGATTCCAAGGGATAGGGCAGCAATAATGCGGTTCCTGCGCGGGAAGTGCCAGGCTTTTGGCCCCAATCCTGGCGCTAGCTCGGATATTAAGAGGCCACACTGAGCAATGGTCCTTGCTAATCCAAGGTGTTCTCGTGGATACACGATATCCAGCCCTGTTCCACACACTGCTAGGGTTGGGTGGCTGCAATTCGGCCCAAGTGCGCCGCGGTGGGCTGCCCCATCAACCCCCCGGGCTAGCCCGGAAACAATCAGATAGCCCTCATCAGATAGGGCTTGTGCAAAAAAATGGGCATTTTTGAGCCCCTCCAGGCTGGCGGCGCGTGACCCAACAATGGCAATCATGGGCAAATCCAGCAAGTGAATATCCCCATATATATAGAGTGAATTGGGTGGGTCAGATAAATCCAGTAGCCGAGCTGGGTAGCTAGTGGTGTTTTGATGAATTTGGACGATGTCTGGATTTTTTGGGGTGTGCATAAGGCAATTTTCAGCATGGGGCTAGAGAGAACTATCAGGACAGCCTGATTACTCTGTTGGATAATTCCTATATGGCTTTATTAACTGTCCTTTGTTACCCAGATCCACGCCTACACAAGGTTGCCAAACCCGTAGCGCAGGTAGATGCACGCATCAAAAAAATTGTGGCCGATATGGCCGAGACGATGTACGACGCTCCTGGTGTTGGTTTAGCTGCAACGCAGGTAGATATTCATGAGCGAATTGTTGTGATTGATGTTTCGGACAATCAAGACGAGTTAATGGTATTTATTAACCCTGAATTGGTTTGGTCAAGTCCAGAAAAAAAATCATGGCGTGAGGGCTGCCTTTCTGTGCCTGAGTATTACGATGAAGTTGATCGCCCTGCTGTAGTGCGGGTAAAGGCGCTCGACATCAATGGAAAAGAATTTGAAGTAGAGGCAGATGGCCTGTTATCGGTCTGCTTGCAACACGAGATGGATCACTTGCAGGGCAAAGTATTTGTTGAGTACCTCTCGATGTTGAAGCGCAATCGTATTTCTCTCAAAATGAAAAAGCGCGCAAAAGAATTAGTAGGCGAGCACTAAGCGCCGAATGAAAATTGTTTTTGCTGGTACCCCAGAGTTTGCTGCGCAGGCAATGCGCGCAATAGAAAAGTCTGGCCATCAAATCGTTTTGGCACTTACGCAGCCAGATCGTCGGGCGGGTCGTGGCATGCATCTTCAGGCGAGCCCTGTAAAAATATTTGCGCAAGAAAAAAATATTCCAGTGTTGCAACCAGAGTCCCTCAAACTAAATCATGCCGACTTGCAGAAGCGAGCCGCGGCGCAAGAGATGTATCGATATTTATCTGGCATTGATTTTGATGCAATGGTTGTTGTTGCCTACGGATTAATTCTTCCTCAAGACATTCTTGATCTTGCTTCTCACAATGACAGACACGGCTGCTTTAATATTCACGCCTCTCTGCTACCTAGGTGGCGCGGTGCAGCGCCGATACAGCGCGCTATTGAGTGCGGTGATGATCTTACGGGTGTGAGCATCATGCAAATGGATGCAGGCCTAGATACAGGTGATACTGTTTTAGTGGGTGATTTGAAAATAGCATCTGACGAAACCAGCGCATCACTCCATGATCGTCTTGCAATCATGGGCGCTGAGCTGATGGTAAAAATTTTGAACGACTTGGATCAAGGCCTTGTTGTCACAAGAACTCCGCAATCTACCGAAGGCGTTACGTACGCAGAAAAAATATTAAAGAGTGAGGCAGAAATTGATTGGCAGCTAAGTGCTGCTGAAATTGATCGACGTATTCGAGCCTTCAATCCATTTCCTGGATCCACAAGTAGTCTTTGCGGTGAGCAACTGAAGTTTTGGAGCTCTCGCTTGTCTGACAAGGCGCCAATACATCAAGATGCAATTCCTGGACGGGTTGTGGGTTTTAGTGGAGATGGGGCGTATGTTCAATGCGGAGAGGGCGTCATTGAAATTTTAGAAATGCAAAAGCCTGGCGGAAAAAGAATTTCTGCCAATCTATGTATTCCTAACGGCGCCAATGTAAACCCTGAAATGACATTTGAAAAGTTCACGAATCAGCTAGGTGGTGCGAATGTTTAATTTGGCGAAGACCGCTATTTTGATGGCGGCAATCACCGCACTTTTTGTCGTGGTCGGCGGTATGCTAGGTGGCGAGCAAGGAATGCTCATGGCGCTATTGATAGCGATTGGAATGAACTTCTTTAGCTACTGGTTCTCAGATACGATGGTGCTGAAGATGACTAACGCGCAGCAGGTAGATGAGCGCTCTGCTCCACAGTTGTATGGCTTGGTGAAAGAGTTAGCCGAGAAAGCTGGACTCCCTATGCCAAAAGTCTTCGTGATTGATGAAGATGCTCCCAATGCATTTGCAACGGGTCGAAATCCTGAGCATGCTTCTGTTGCAGCAACCACTGGCATCTTGAGGGTTCTTTCAAGCCGTGAATTACGTGGCGTAATGGCACATGAGCTTGCACACGTTAAACACCGAGATATCTTAATTTCTACTTTGGCTGCAACGATGGCGGGTGCAATTTCTGCATTAGCCAACCTTGCTATGTTTGCTGGCGGTCGTAATTCAGAGGGTCGACAAGGAAATCCACTGGCTTCATTGCTGGTCATGATTTTGGCTCCGCTTGCGGCCAGCCTAATTCAGATGAGTATTTCCCGTGCTCGTGAATATGAGGCGGATCGAGGCGGCGCAGAAATGAGTGCTGATCCAGAGGCCTTAGCGCAGGCCCTGCAAAAAATTCATGCTTACGCCCAAGGCATTCCATTTCAAGCGATTGAGCGACATCCTGAAACGGCGCAGATGATGATTATTAACCCTTTGGCTGCTGGCGGACTTTCGCAACTTTTTTCTACTCATCCCCCAATGGAGGAGCGAGTAGCTCGTTTAATCAGCATGGCTAAAAACGGGGTTTACCCCGGAGCGGAGTAATTTGATCGACCAAAAAACACCACGCACTCTCCCGCTATCGGAGGCGATTACTATTTCAGCGCAAGCAATTGGCGAGGTAATGGTGGGCCGGTCGCTTACAGAGGTTTTGGATCAGCTAGAAGCCCATGAGCGCCCCATCGTGCAAAGTCTCACATTTGACGCTCTACGTAAGTGGGTAAGATCACATGAGTTTATTAAACAGTTCATTCCAAAAGCGCCACCTCAAGAAGTAGAGTATTTGCTCAGTGTTTCAATCGCCTTGTTTTTTCAGAATGGAGTTGAGGGTAAGGGCTACGCAGCACATACGATTGTCGATCAAGCAGTAAAAGCCTGTAGCGAATACGAGCCCACAATGTATGCCAAAGGGTTGGTGAATGCCGTTCTTCGGAAGGTGAGCCTTGCGGTTCAGGCAGAGAATGAAAAGCCTTATCCACCAGACCCTATTCCTATGTTTTTCCCGCCCTGGTGGAGGGCTAGCCTGAAGCGTAATTATTCCAAGTCTTGGCAGGCCATGCTCATTCGGCAAGCGCAACGTGCGCCGTTGATATTGCGAGTAAACGCTAAACAACACACGCGCCAGGAGTACCAAGACCTATTGCATGAAGTTGGTATTACGGCAGAGCCCATCACCAGCGTTGCCGGAATTCCATTGGATTCGGCTTTGTTGTTGCGTGAGCCAGTACCCGTCTCTGATTTGCCTGGTTTTTATAGTGGTTCAGTTTCAGTTCAGGATGCAGGTGCACAAATTGCAGCTGTGTTGCTTGATCCAAAACCGGGTGAGCGGATATTAGACGCTTGCGCTGCTCCCGGAGGAAAAACAGCCCATCTACTAGAGTTGGCGCAATGCGAGATGATTGCTTTGGAGCTCGATGGCGAACGTCTTGGAAAAATTGGCGGCAACCTGGATCGTTTGCGACTTCGGTCTGATGCAGTGCGAGTTGTACGCGGCGATGCCTCAAAGTCAGTCTGGTGGGATGGAAAGGCGTTCGATAAAATTCTTTTGGATGCGCCTTGCTCAGCATCGGGCATTGTTGCGAGACATCCAGACATACCTTTCTTGCGTCGTGAAGCAGACATTAAAGCGCTGCAAGCACGACAGCGCGCCATTTTGGAGCAAGTCTGGAAGATGTTAAAGGTTGGCGGTACGCTCTTGTATGTGACTTGCTCGGTATTTCCTGAAGAAGGCGAAGGGCAGGTGAGGTGGTTTGCGACAGAGCATCTTGATGCGTTACGATTAAGCGCCCCCGGACAAATTTTGCCTGCGGAGCTAAATGATGGTTTTTACTATGCTTTGTTTAAGGAAAATGGGCCATGAGCCAAAGCATTAAACAATTCATTCTTTGTAGCTTGATGGCGCTGAGTCTATTTTCAGCCGCTGCAATTGCAGAGGGAATCAAACTGAAATCTGCTGAGCTTGAGCGGGTGGATAACGACTGGCTATTAAATGCCACGTTTAAGATTGAATTAACACCAGGCTTAGAAGATGCAGTGCAAAAAGGTGTTGTTTTATATTTTCAGACGGAGTTTGATGTAACTCGTTCGCGTTGGTATTGGTTTGATGAGAAGCCCGCGCTTGCTCAACGGTTAACGCGCTTATCCTACCAACCAATGACTCAGCAATATCGTATTGCATCTGAAGGCTTTACTTTTTCTGCAAGAACGATCTTTGAGGCTTTGCAAGCAGTGGGTGGTATTGGAGGTTGGCGGGTAATTGACAGTGGTCAAATTGACCCTAGCAAGTCTTACACTGCTGCATTAAGAATGAGCTTGGATTTGAGCAAGTTACCTAAACCTTTCCAGGTAAATGCCCTTAACAATCGTGACTGGAATGTGACGAGTGACTGGGTGCGCTTTCCATTTTCGCCAAATGGCCCCAACCTAATTAAACGATGAAGATATCTTTAGACTTCATTGGCTCAAACGCGTTTGAGAAAGACGCCTGGAAAAGACGTGCGCTACCTATAGCAATGGCGGTGATTGGCGCCTTTGCACTGCTATTGCTTGTACTCTTATCGATTGCCACATCAAACACCGAATTTTTTGATAACTACTTTATTTGGCTCTATGCAGCTAATGTCATCATTGGTATTTGTCTGACTTTGGTGATTCTCACTTTAGTGATTGTGATTGCCATTCGTTGGCGCAAGGGTCGATTTGGTACGCGCTTAGTGGCGAAGTTGGCCATGATTTTTGCTTTAGTGGGTGTCGTTCCGGGATTAATTTTGTATGGCGTCTCCCTGCAGTTCGTTTCTCGGAGTATCGAAACTTGGTTTGATGTCCAAGTAGAGTCTGCACTAGATGCTGGTCTCGAGTTGGGGCGCGTTACTCTTCGTATTGCGCAAGAAGAGATTCTGGCAGAGGGTAGCTATATTGCCGAGCAAATAGTGCAGGTACCATCGGGCACCAGTTCTGAGCAAGTTGGCGCGATGGTAATGAAGATCCGCAATCAATTTGGCATTCAAGAAGTGAGTCTTTTTAGTATTCAACGTAATTTGATTTTGACCAGTGAGTCAAAGCCTAAAAAATATTTGCCCGCACCAAGTGCTGACGTGATTGCCGAGGCCTTTAAAAAGAAAGGCATTACGGCTGTAGAGCAAACTGAAATGGATGGGGGGCAGAACGGCTATAGGGTAAGAGCGATTGTGCCGATTGTGCGCAAGAAGCAGATCCCAGGTAAGTTAGGTGCCGGCAAAGAAGTAGACGATAAATATTTTTTGCAGTTAGTGCGCTTCATTCCCGGCCCATTGGCGAAAAATATCGTTGCAGTTGAGTCTGCCTATAGCGATTATCAAGGGAAGTCATTGGGTCGAACAGGCCTAAGAAAAATGTTTGTGGGCACGCTGACATTAACCTTGTTCTTTGCTTTATTTGTGGCCGTGACATTGGCTTTAGTTTTGGGTCGCCAGCTGGCCAGGCCTTTGCTCATGCTATTACAAGGAACGCAAGCAGTTGCCCAAGGTGATTTATCGCCCAGACCAGAGCTAGACACGGGCGATGAGCTGGGGATGTTGACGCGTCAGTTTAATGTGATGACACGCCAACTGGCTGATACAAGAACTTCCTTACAGGAATCGAAGTCTTTTTTAGAGACGGTTTTAGGTAACCTTACTGCTGGTGTTTGTATTTTTGATAAGAATTTCAATGTGGTTTCTAGCAATGCTGGCGCCGATCGAATCTTTGCGCAAGACTTAACGCAAATGGATGGGCGCCCATTAAGTGATATCTCAGGTCTAATTGAGTTTGACCAAGCCATAAAAGAAGGTTTTGCTACGATGAAGCTGGCAGTTGGTGTGGAGGGGAACCAGCAAGGTGTGGGCGCACATAAGTCGGCACCAGTTTGGCAAAAGCAAATTCAGCTTCACAGCACGAATGAGTTTGAAAATGAACCTGGCGTGACTTTGTTCATCCGCGGAACCGAGTTGACTGCAGATTTACGTATGGTGGTATTTGATGACATCACCGACGTCGTAAGTGCGCAGCGCTCCATTGCCTGGAGTGAGGTAGCTAGGCGCTTGGCCCATGAAATTAAGAATCCACTAACCCCGATTCAGCTCTCAGCAGAGAGATTGCAGCATAAGTTGGCTGGTAAATTGAGCCCGGAACAGGAAGAGATGATGAATCGCAGTACTGAGACCATTATTGGGCAGGTGCAAGCGATGAAAGAAATGGTGAATGATTTCAGGGATTTTGCTAAGACGCCGAGCCCACAATTGAAATCAGTATCGATCAATACTTTGACGCAAGAGATTCTAGGTTTGTATGAGGGAAGTCCTTTAAAGACTCAGCTTGATCCACGCTGTCCAAGCATTATGGGCGACCCTACACAACTGAGACAGATTATTCATAATCTTTTACAAAACGCACAAGATGCTACTCTTGAGGGAGCGCATCAAGCCGAGCCAGTTGAAGTGAAAACCGAATTAGTGCCCTACGGTGAATTGAATGGTGTGCCGCAATATGCGGTACGTTTAACAATAAGTGATAGTGGTTCAGGGTTTCCGGCTAAGATATTGGCAAGAGCCTTTGAGCCCTATGTAACGACGAAGAGGAAGGGCACTGGATTGGGCTTAGCAGTAGTGAAGAAAATCGTGGATGATCACGGTGCCAAAATTGAAGTTCGGAATCGCATGCAGGGAGATGAAGTGATCGGTGCGCAAATATCAATTTTGTTTATGAATCTGGCAAAAGAGGCAGCATAAGAATGGCAAGTATTTTGGTGGTCGATGATGAGATGGGAATTCGGGAGCTTCTCAATGAGATTCTGACGGATGAAGGCCACACTGTTTATGCAGCGGAGAGCGCTGTGCAGGCGCGCACTATCCGTGAGCAAATGCGCCCCGATCTCGTTTTGCTCGATATCTGGATGCCAGACGTTGACGGCATTACCCTGCTGAAAGAGTGGTCCAAGACGGGGCAGCTGACGATGCCAGTAGTCATGATGTCAGGACATGCCACGATTGATACGGCCGTCGAAGCCACGCGCATTGGGGCACTCAACTTCTTAGAAAAACCTATCGCACTTCAAAAATTACTCAAGACCGTCAACAAGGCGCTTGAGAGCTCACCTAAGTACATTGAGCCCGTTGAAGAAAAGGCATCCACAACGCCTTCATCAACCCCAAGTCCTAAAGCGATCATCAGCGAGCAGGCGCCGCAAGTTCAGGATAGTGAATACATCAGCGGGATTGCAAAAACCTATTTTGATTTACCGCTGCGCGAGGCTAGGGACTTATTCGAAAAAGCTTACTTTGAGCATCAAATGATCATCATGGGCGGTAGCATGACTAAGATTTCTGAATACACGGGCCTAGAGCGAACCCATCTCTACCGCAAACTAAAGGCTTTGGGAATCGATACTTCACGCAATAAGGCTGAACAGTAAGAAGATGCGCCATTAGTTGCCGGCAATGATTCTTTGGGCTTGTTGATGCGGCACACAGCATCGCTGTTGCGACGGATAATAGCGCTCATATCATTTCGGAATCATTTCCATGGAAATAAAGGTTAACTTTCTCGATAAGTTGCGTCTTGAGGCCAAGTTTGACGACTTCACGGTGATCGCCGATCAGCCCATTCGATACAAGGGCGATGGCTCGGCTCCTGGGCCTTTTGATTACTTTCTGGCTTCATCAGCCTTATGTGCAGCCTATTTTGTAAAGCTGTATTGCGATACACGCAATATTTCAACTGAGAACATTCGTCTTTCGCAAAACAATATTGTCGACCCAGAAAACCGCTACCAACAGATATTTAAAATCCAGGTTGAGTTACCAGAGGATATTTCTGCAAACGATCGTCAGGGTATTTTGCGATCGATCGAGCGTTGTACGGTTAAAAAAGTTGTTCAAGCAGGCCCAGAATTTGTCATTGAAGAGGTCAAGAACCTAGATGCTGATGCGCAGAGTCTATTGGCTTTGAGTTCGGCCTCCGACGCAAGTACTTATATCCCAGGAAAGGATTTACCGCTAGAGCAAACCATTGAGAATATGTCTGGTGTGTTAGCAAACCTGGGAATTAAGATCGAAATCGCCTCATGGCGCAATCTCATACCGAATGTATGGTCTTTGCATATTCGTGATGCGCACTCGCCAATGTGTTTTACGAATGGCAAAGGCTCTACGAAGGAAAGCGCCCTAGCCTCAGCCTTGGGTGAGTACATCGAGCGACTTAGTAATAATCATTTTTATGCTGGCGCATTCTGGGGTGAAGAGGTCGCCAACAGCGCTTTTGTGCATTACCCAAATGAGCGTTGGTTTAAGCCCGGATCTAAAGATGCGCTACCAAAAGAAATTCTTGATGAGTATTGCCTCAATATTTTTAATTCTGATGCTGAGCTACACGGCTCACATTTAATCGATACCAATTCTGGAAATAGCGAGCGCGGTATTTGTTCTCTACCGTATATCCGTCAGTCCGATGGTCAGACTGTTTATTTTCCATCTAACCTCATTGAAAATTTGTATGTCAGCAATGGCATGAGTGCCGGCAACACGCTGGCTGAAGCCCAGGTGCAGTGCCTTTCAGAGATTTTTGAGCGCGCAGTTAAGCGTGAGATTCTTGAAGGTGAAATCGCTTTGCCAGATGTCCCGCAAGCAGTACTTGCAAAATATCCCAGTATTTTGGCCGGCATTGAGAGCCTTGAAGGGCAGGGCTTTCCGGTATTGGTTAAGGATGCATCGTTGGGCGGTGTCTATCCTGTCATGTGCGTTACTTTGATGAATCCTCGAACAGGTGGAGTATTTGCATCGTTTGGTGCACACCCAAGTCTAGAGCTAGCGCTAGAGCGGAGTTTGACGGAGTTGCTACAGGGTCGAAGTCTGGAGGGGCTGAATGATTTACCCCCACCCACTTTTGCACGTGAAGCGGTCACCGAGCCAAATAATTTTGTTGAACACTTTATTGATTCGAGCGGGATTGTTTCTTGGCGATTCTTCAGCGCAAAGTCGGATTACGGTTTTGTTGAATGGGATTTCTCTGGCAAAGGTGAGGACTCTAATGCGCAGGAGGCAGCTACTTTATTCGGCATTCTTAAATCCATTGGCAAAGAAGCTTACGTTGCAGTGTATGACCAGCTGGGGGCAATTGCTTGCAGAATCCTGGTGCCCGGCTACTCCGAGGTTTATCCAGTGGAAGATTTAATTTGGGACAACACCAATAAGGCGCTATTGTTCCGTGCCGATATTTTGAATCTATCCAACTTAGATGACGCCAGCTTAGGCCGACTGCTTGAGCGTTTAGAAAATAATGAGCTAGATGAATACGGCGATATTGCCACATTGATCGGTATCGAATTTGATGAAAATACGCCGTGGGGTCAGTTAACAGTTTTAGAGTTAAAGCTACTTATTCATCTTGCCTTAAAGCAATTTGAAGAAGCGCATGAGCTCGTGGGTGCCTTCCTCCAATACAACGACAATACTGTTGAGCGCAAATTGTTTTATCAAGCTTTAAATGCTGTATTAGAGATTTTGCTAAATGACGATTTGGAGCTTGATGACTATATCGTCAACTTTCGCCGAATGTTTGGCAATGAGAGAATGGACGCAGTCATCGGCTCAGTGGACGGAAGAATCCGTTTCCATGGCTTGAGCCCAACCAGCATGAAGTTGGAGGGTCTCGATAGGCACCACCGCCTAATTGATAGTTATAGAAAAATACATCTTGCTAGATCCAAAATCTACGCTGAATAATTTTGTGCGTATACCAGGGCATAAATACGGCGTCTATCTTTTGGCCTGGTAGCTCAGTCGGTAGAGCAGAGAATTGTGGGCTTTTAAGTCCCGCATTACTTGAATTCTACTTTGCTTAATATTGCATTACAACAACATGTTCCTGATTTAGCCATCTCTCGCCGGTATGGGGCGATTAATCAGTTCCCGAAAATATTTTAATTTCGCTTTCACTGCAGATTCATTTTGAGGCCCCAGTCTTAGCATGATCTTTTGACCAATTGTTAGTTGCTCATATATGCTTTTTTGAAATTGGTAATGAGTCCACGGTTGGATAAATTGATATGGCCCCTCTACTTTCATCATTGCCACTGGCATTAATTCAGAGGCCTCGGGAGTTTTAATTAATAAGTCCAGGACTTGAATGAAACGCTGGTTAAATTGTTTATCAGGATAGCCAATGCTTGCATAAGCCCCCTGAATCTTGGGGTAAAAAGCAAAGTAGATAGCTGCCGCTTTTGGAGGATCTATTTTTTTAATGGCATCAACATAAGGTTGGTAGCGTTGAGCGTTAGCGGGTGCAATAATTACTTGACCATCACTCACCTCGGTTTGGAATTGACCATCTACTTTTTTAACTGGCCACATTTCTACAGACGAGACCGGACCGCCCAAATTATCAATCGTTACAACAAAATGATTGATGAAATCATTTATTTTTAATAATGACAGTAGAGTTTTTTCACCAAAAAGTTCTAATAAAGCTGTATTGATATTTTTTGGTGGGCTGCCTAGTGTGGGTAGCTCTACTGGCGGTGCTTTTATCTCTATCGGTGGCGCAGTAAGGCTGAGAATGGGATTTTCGCTCCCGCTGATCGCTGTAGGAGTTTGTATCTTAGAGGGAGAGTAATTGCCGTAATAGTGCTTATAAAAGAACAATCCTATTGCAATCACTATAGCCACAACTACACCAATGATGTCGGGACTGGGTGAGTATGCTTTCATATTGCGCTCCCAATAGAGTAGCTAATCTAAGCCAAATTTGTCGACGTTCATTCAGACCATTTCAAACTAAGATAGATTTCACTAGTTAGCTTAAGCCAGTGATTTGCTATTAATCGTATGGTACATCGAAAATTGTTGGTTTTGGCCATGATTATCGAGGAGATATAGTGACAACCCAGCAGCGTTTCCTTAGTCAAACATCTGTCAGATTGGCCTCGAAATGTTACCCAGTGACTTAATTTATGCTGAATGGAGTATTTTGCTAGCGTCACAATAAGCGATTAGTAATTCATATTCTCAGATAAATTCAGCATATTTGAGGTCTCTTTGCCCACAAGGAACTTCAATTTTTAAGCCGATGTATTGATCTCTGTTCTGATGATTTGAAATGATCTAAGCTGTCTGTGGGTCTTGAGTATAAAAAATTCAGGCTAAGTTACTTCATAAATCGCGCCTTTTTGCTGGTGCCATCTTTATAGTGCAGTACCACACAATATGGCCCAGCTATTTTTGCCTCTCTAAGTTCTTTAGGACCAATATTGACCTCAGCACGAATGCCAAA
>NZ_NCJB01000309.1:0-2688 GCF_002282275.1 Polynucleobacter sp. 39-46-10
TGCTAAAGCTGATTTATTTGTGGGTAAACAAACGATCCTTTGCCCGCTACAAGAAAATTCTCCTCAAGATACGGATTTAATAGAAGGCTTTTGGCAATCAGTTGGCTCTGTTGTCAAAAAGATTTCTTGTGTACAGCATGATGCGATCTATGCAGCGGTTTCTCATCTGCCACATATTCTGTCTTATGCATTAATGGCCAGTGTGGTTAATTCAGAAGATGCTGATCAAAAGCTAAGTCATGTTGGTGCAGGCTTTAAAGATTTCACACGCATTGCCGCTTCAAGTCCGGAAATGTGGCGCGACATTTGTTTGGGTAATCGCACAGCCGTTCTGAAAGAGCTTGATCAATATCTACTCATCGTCAATCACATGCGTAAGTTGATTTCTGAAAATGATGGTGCTGGTTTAGAGAAATTATTTAATAAAGCAAGTAAAGCACGTCAAGATTTGGATGTACTTTGATGAGTGGTTTGCCTGATATCCAGATTGGTCCATTTAAGCGAGCTCAAGGCTCGATTGTGTTGCCAGGCTCTAAGAGTATTTCGAATCGCGCCTTGTTATTGGCATCGCTTTCTAAAGGTACGACAACTCTTAAAAATTTACTAGATGCTGACGATACGCAAGTGATGCGTAATGCGCTTCGCCAATTAGGCCTATCGGTAATCGATCATGCCGACAAAGTCTGCGTGGTCGAGGGTTGCGGTGGCAAGTTCCCGATACAAAACGCAGATCTTTTTATGGGTAATGCGGGTACAGCGATTCGTCCGCTCACAGCAGCCCTTGCAATGCAAGGTGGCAACTATCGTTTATCTGGCGTTCCAAGGATGCATGAACGTCCTATTCGGGATCTAGTGGATGGATTGCGACAAGTTGGAGCAAAGATTGATTACGAATTACAAGAAGGCTATCCACCGATCAAGATTCTTGCTGCGGATATTGAGATCAAGGATGTTGTCAAGGTGCGCGGTGATGTCTCTAGTCAATTCTTGACAGCCTTGTTGATGGCTTTGCCTTTGGTGGCAAAAGAGCCCGTTAGGATTGAAGTGATTGGTGAATTGATTTCTCGCCCTTATATCGACATAACACTCAAGCTCATGGCACGCTTTGGCGTCAAAGTGGATTGTCCGGATGCGCAGTCATTTGTAATCCCTGCTAAGACTTCTGAGGCGGTCTATCAAAGCCCTGGCACTTTATCGGTTGAGGGTGATGCATCATCCGCTTCTTACTTCTTGGCGCTTGGCGCCATTGGTGGTGGACCGGTACGCGTCTTAGGTGTGGGTAGCGAGAGTATTCAAGGCGATGTTGCTTTTGCTGATGCACTCGCATTAATGGGCGCTAAGATTTCTTCTGGTGAAGATTGGATTGAAGTCGCTGGCGTGAAAAATGCGAATGGCAAGCTCAACGGGATCACCATTGATTGCACGGAAATTCCAGATGCGGCGATGACGCTCGCTGTTGCTGCACTGTTTGCTGAAGGCCCAACACGCTTAAACAATATTGCCAGTTGGCGCGTGAAAGAAACCGATCGCATTGCAGCGATGGCGAAAGAGTTGAAAAAAGTGGGTGCTATCGTTGAGGAGGGTACTGACTACATCGTGGTGCAAGCCCCTCAGTCACCCACTGACTGGAAGTCTCCTGCGGAGGGCATTGATACTTATGATGATCACCGCATGGCGATGTGTTTCTCACTGGCCGCTTTTGGCCCTAATGCGCTACAGATTAATGATCCTAATTGTGTTGCTAAAACATTCCCCACCTACTTTGCTGAGTTTGCAAAGGTCGTTTCCTAAAGCTTGCTTTTAATGAACTTGCCTCCAGTTATCGCGATTGATGGACCTACCGCCTCTGGCAAGGGAACGGTTGCCTCCATGGTGGCAGAAAAGTTGGGCTTTCATTATTTGGATAGCGGGGCCTTGTATCGACTGGTTGCCCTGGGAAGTCAAAAAGCATCGATTGATACCAAAAATGGCCTAGAACTGGGTATTTTGGCTAAAAAACTGGTGATTTCCTTCAAAAATGGCCAAATTCTGCTCAATTCTGAAGATGTCACTGATGCTATTCGTACTGAGGAGATTGGATTGCGTGCATCTGCAATTGCAGTGCATCCAGAGGTTAGGCAGGCCTTGGTTGGGGTTCAGCATGGTTTTAGGACTTCTCCAGGTCTAGTGGCCGATGGCCGTGACATGGCAAGCGTCATATTTCCCGATGCAGTTTTGAAGGTTTTTCTCACTGCAACCGCTGAAGCCAGAGCTGAACGTCGGTATAAGCAATTGATAGCTAAGGGAATTTCTGCTAAACTAGACGACTTGCTGCAGGATTTACAAGCGCGCGATGCCAGAGACAGTAGTCGAGGTGCTGCACCTTTGTTAGTTGCAGACGGAGCCAAGGTGCTAGAAACATCGGAATTATCGATAGATCAAGCGGTTAAGACGGTTTTAGATTGGTATCAATCGAAAATAGCTTAGTTTTTGGTAGGTAGTAAAGAGAGTGGCAAAGTGTAATAAAGGGCAGTAGAAGTTGTTTTGGTGTCTTAAGAAACTCTACAACGCGATTTTCTAATTTAGCGTGTTTCTTGGGGCTTTTTTAACCTAACCCGTCAGGCCTTCTGGCGGCACAAAGTGAATATATAAATGTCTGAATCATTTGCAGAACTATTTGAAGAATCATTAACCCGATCGAATATGAAG
>NZ_NCJB01000310.1:0-2673 GCF_002282275.1 Polynucleobacter sp. 39-46-10
TCGTAATTCAGTTTTAAAAACTCCATATCCATTACGGGATCAGAAAAACGTTCGCCCAATAGAGCATCCCCCATATCGTGCATATCCCACGGGCTAGGCAAGCTCTCAATCTGCAATTGCTGGGCTAAAGATTCAGACTTGAGTTCTTTAGCGGTATCAGGCCCCAGATAACTCAATGTTAGTAAGCCACCCTCTTTAAGTACTCGCCAGCATTCCTTTAAGAATTGCTTGGGATCGGCCAGATTCTGAATCAAAAGAACACTCACTACCAAATCTACAGAATTACTAGGTAGATTGATGCGCCCCGTCTTCATATAGTCATTTAGAGAAACTACGGCGGTAGATTTCATCTTGGAATTCCAAAAACGAGTCAGTCTCAATTTATACAAATCAAAACTGGATAACTCACTTTCTGGCGCACAATGAAAACGAATTCCAGGAAAACGTTTTGTCAGAAAAGGGGCGTGCGCTCCAGGGAAATCTGGAATCAACAAGACATCTTTTGCCTCCAACTTCACGATGTCTAATTTTTGCAGCATGCGGCCTGCAATTTCATCCTGAAGCCATCTGATTGATTGGGTCATTGGCTCAGTATACTCAGCAGCCCATGCGGCCAATAGAGAATATTTTTCAATCGATTTGTTCTCACCTATTACCAAGCTCATGCATTGTTTGCGGGGCATTTCAGCAACTCACTCTCTGTGCAGAGTGCTACGCCTTATTAGCATCTGAACAGCTATTGAATTACGAATGCTGCCAGCAATGTGGTCTCACACTTCAGGTCGACGAACTAAAAGAAAAAACTTGCCGAGAGTGTTGTGCTAACCGACCCTACTTTGATGCAACTTACTGCCTATATCGCTATGATGGCAAACTGCAATTTGCTTTACATCAATTGAAATATCAGCGTCGACTTGCATATGCACATGGCTTGGCGTCTACATGGAATACTCTGCTTGCAAAGAGCTTAGCAATAACCCAAGCAGACTATCTTCTACCGGTACCGCTAAGCCAAGAAAAACTCTGTGCCCGAGGCTTTAATCAAAGCTGGGAGTTGGCGAGACGAATTCTTTGCGACAAACGCATTCATAAAAACCCACACATCTTGAAGCGCCATCACAGCGACCAGCATCAGGCTCAAGGAAATCGCACCAATCGTCAAATTGCCATTCAAGACATGTTTTATATCAACCCAAGGTACCAGGGACAGCTAGAGTCTGCCTCAGTCATTGTGTTTGATGACGTCATGACTAGCGGAGCAACCCTAAATGAAATCGCCCGCGTATTGAAGGACAATGGGGCATCTCGTGTTATTAATTGGGTATTACTAAGAACACTTCTTCCATCACAAAGATCTGCCAATGTTTAACATTGTTTTATTCGAACCAGAAATTCCACCCAATACCGGTAATATCATTCGCCTGTGTGCAAACACGGGTGCAAAATTACACCTCATCGAGCCGCTTGGTTTTCCCATGGAGGATGCCAAACTTCGCAGAGCCGGATTGGACTATCACGAGTTCGCAAAAGTAAAAGTTCA
Organism: Polynucleobacter sp. 39-46-10; assembly: GCF_002282275.1. NCBI lineage: Bacteria > Pseudomonadati > Pseudomonadota > Betaproteobacteria > Burkholderiales > Burkholderiaceae > Polynucleobacter > Polynucleobacter sp. 39-46-10. The sequence goes on from NZ_NCJB01000310.1 coordinate 1,541, forward strand.
TAAAAACTGGGCGCAATTTCTGGTTGATGAAAAACCTCAGCCCGAGAGAATGTTTGCTCTGACTACCAAAGGATCTGGGAAGTTTCATGATGGCAACTATTTGCCAAATGACTATTTTGTTTTTGGTTCAGAAACTAAAGGCATTACCGAAGAAGTAAGAAGTTCAATTCCAATCTCCAACCAAATGCGCTTAGCAATGCAAGACAGTAGTCGCAGCTTGAATCTCTCAAATACGGTAGCGATTGTGGTTTATGAAGCATGGCGCCAAAACGGATTGCTTGGCGGAAGTTAAAACCTAGACCTCTACCTTGGGGTCGCGCCCCATGAGTTTTTTCACTGCATCATGCGGTGAGAGTTTTCCAGATAGGACCTCGCCCATCATGGCAGTGATTGGCATCTCTACACCCAAGCGAGTCGCCAGATTTCCAACTGCAGAGGCACACAGTACGCCTTCAGCAACATGTCCTAAATTACCTAAAATTTCAGGTAAAGGTTTTCCTGCAGCAAGCGCTAAACCAACACGACGATTACGCGAGAGATCACCAGTTGCAGTCAAAATCAAATCGCCAACACCAGTTAATCCCATGCAGGTCTCTGGTCGCCCACCGGCTGCCTTCACTAGACGCATCATTTCTGCAAGGCCACGAGTTAACACCGCAGCACGCGCGTTTAAGCCAAGATCTAAGCCATCGCCAATACCGGCCGCAATTGCAAGAACGTTTTTAGTTGCGCCACCCAACTCAACACCAACTAAATCATCGCTCGCATAGATACGCATATTACCGTGATGAAATGCGCCTTGAACAATATCGCATAAGGCATTTGATTTGCTAGCGATAGTTAATGCACAAGGCATACCATTACCAACTTCTTGTGCAAAACTAGGTCCCGATAATGCGCCATAAGAATGACGCATGCCATTGCTATGCTGATGATCTTCACGCTCTACTACTTGATGTGGCAATAGAGTAGTGCTGGGCTCTAAGCCCTTACATAGCCAAACAATATTCAGTGGGTGCTTTGCGAGGCGCAATACATTTGCCACTGTTTCCGATAAGCCCGACATCGGAGTAGCAATCACTAAAAGATCTTTTTCAGAGAGGCGCTCAATGGCGCGCTCAAAATTGGCTTCT
>NZ_NCJB01000311.1:0-2673 GCF_002282275.1 Polynucleobacter sp. 39-46-10
CAGTTGGCATTTTGGAGAATGACATGATTAAAGTTGGTATCGTAGGTGGCACTGGATATACCGGAGTGGAATTACTGCGTCTGCTAGCGCAACACCCCGAAGTCAAGATTCAGGCCATTACATCTCGCACAGAAGCTGGTATGCCAGTAGCTGAGATGTTTCCCTCTTTACGTGGCCGAATTGATCTCAAATTTACGACTCCTGATGAAGCTAAGTTGAATGAGTGCGACGTGGTGTTCTTTGCAACTCCTCATGGCGTGGCTATGGCACAAGCAAAAGAATTACTTGCTAACAATGTGAAGATTTTGGATCTTGCTGCTGACTTCCGTTTGAAGGACGTTAAAGAATTTGCTAAGTGGTACGGCATGGAACATGGTTGCCCAGAAATCTTGGCGGAGGCAGTGTATGGTTTGGCTGAAATCAATCGTGAAGAAATTAAAAAAGCTCGCGTAGTTGGTTTAGCGGGCTGCTATCCCACTTCTGTGCAGCTTGGGCTTGCTCCATTGCTTTCACCGAAGTCTACCGGTGGTAAACAGCTGATTGATGGCACGCATATTATTTCTGACTCTAAGTCAGGCACTTCTGGTGCTGGACGTAAAGCAGAGATCGGTACATTAATGTCAGAGGCTGGAGATAACTTCAAGGCATATGGAGTTAAAGGGCATCGCCATCTTCCAGAAATTGTCCAGGGCTTAAAAGCCATTGCTGGTCACGACCAGATTGGCCTAACATTTGTGCCGCATTTGACGCCGATGATTAGGGGTATTCATTCAACTCTGTATGTTCGCTTGACTGAAGCTGGAATGAAGGTGGATTTCCAGAAGCTATATGAGGATTTCTACAAAGGTGAGCCTTTTGTGGATGTGATGCCTGCCGGCAGTCATCCAGAAACACGGTCTGTGCGGGGTAGCAATGGCTTGCGGATTGCCATTCACCGTCCTGGCGATGGAGATACTTTGGTCATTTTGGTGGTGGAAGATAATTTGGTGAAGGGCGCCTCAGGTCAGGGTGTTCAGTGTATGAACCTGATGTTTGGCTTGCCTGAGACCACTGGATTGACCCAGATTGCCGTTTCACCTTAATGTGGCTAATGGAAAGACCCTTCAGCACGCTTGGAATTAAAAGCCTAAAATAGATCATTGCCTTTTGAATTAGGAGTAAATCATGACCCAATTAGCTACGCAAGATACTGTACAAGATTTAGCCGAGCCACCAGTTCCATTGGTGTTTACGGATAGTGCTGCTGCAAAAGTGGCTGACTTGATTGCTGAAGAAGGCAATCCTGAATTAAAACTGCGTGTGTTTGTTCAAGGTGGTGGTTGCTCAGGGTTTCAGTATGGCTTCACATTTGATGATGCTGTAAATGAAGATGACACACTCTTTGAAAAAAATGGCGTGACATTATTGGTAGATTCAATGAGCTTCCAATATTTAGTTGGTGCTGAGATTGATTACAAAGAAGATATCAATGGTTCGCAGTTCGTAATCAAAAATCCTAATGCCCAAACTACTTGTGGTTGCGGGTCTTCTTTCTCTGCTTAAAGAGAGAAAGTAATTTAATTACGCAGGATAGCAAGCGCCTAGAATTCTAGGTCCCTTCGCTCCCGTAACGGCTGGCAAATTTGCTGGCCGTTTTTCTTTGTGAGCCCACGCAAGCCAAGCAAAGGCAAGGCCCTCTACTAGCTGAGGGTCAATTCCAGCCGAATCGCTTGTGGTAATTTTTAAAGACTGCATAAAAAGTTCTTGTGCTTTGAATTTGAACAAGCTCATCAAGGCATTATTTTTAGCGCCACCACCGCAGACAATTAGTTTTTGGGTTTGTGGGGCGTATCGAGCCAAGGCATCGAGGGCTGAATGCACAGTTAGAAACAGTAAAGTTGCTTGGATATCCTCTGGATTGATATTGTCCAAACCAATATATTTTTTCAGCCAATCAAGATGAAACTCATCCCTGCCTGTACTCTTAGGAGGTGCTTTTGCAAAGAATGGGTCAGTCAACATTCTTTCGAGTAGACCTTGATTACAGGTTCCTTGCAGAGCCCAGCTACCATCTTTATCAAATTCGTGACCTTGCTGATCAGCAATCCACGCATCCATCAACATGTTTGCTGGACCGCAATCAAATCCAGTTACATTCCCATCTTTGGGAAGTAGTGTCAGATTAGCAATGCCACCAAGATTGAGAACGGCTACATTTTCATTAGAGGAAAATTGCTGTGCGTGAAAGGCTGGCACTAGAGGTGCACCATGACCGCCTGCCGCCAAATCACGACTTCTAAAGTCTGCGATGACATCAATTCCAGTTAACTCTGCAAGAAGTGCGGGATTGAGGGTCTGGTGCGTGTAAGCCAGGTGATGAGCAAGATCCGCTTGGTGACGAATGGTCTGACCATGTGCGCCAATGGCGATGATATCTGCAGGGGAAAGCTTGACTTGAGCAAGCAACTCTTTGACCGCATCCGCATAGGCTGCTGCCAGGGCATTTGCAGCCTGATTTTCCCGGTGGATTTCATTTGGGCCGGGACTTTGTAAATCAACAAGGGCTTTACGCAGTTCCGAGCTAAACGGGGTACTTACGGAGCCCAGGAGGCGAGCCTCCCCTGAGGCATCGATCTTCGCTAGAACAGCATCTATCCCATCTAGGCTAGTACCAGACATCAGGCCAATAAAGAG
>NZ_NCJB01000312.1:0-2663 GCF_002282275.1 Polynucleobacter sp. 39-46-10
CCAAACATGGCATTGGGCGGCATTACCCCGAAACAGCGACTGGCCATGGTTGCTTAATGAATCCTACTTCTGAGCTCGGTTAAAAATGGGGGGATTACCACAGCAATAGCAATTAAAACCATCCTTAATTCAGCATTGCTTACATATACGAATTGATTATTAGGCAAATGTAGGTAGGAATAATAAAAAATCAGTCATACATTAAGTGTGCTTAAACACAAATAGGAGAAGCATATGAGCACACTTAATGGACTTAAATTAGTTGTTGGTAAAAAACAATTAAACGCATCGCCAACCATCATTCGTCGTAATAAGTTAATTAAAAAGTTACACGAACAGCTTGCACTATGTGAAGCACAGCGAGAAGGTAAAACTTACGCACCACTACGCATAAAGACTTATGTGAATAAGGCAACTGGAGAGCGTATGACAAAAGAAGTTGCGAAGAGGATTAAAGAATGGTTTTGGGTAAGCAATGAAAATAACAAAATTAATTTGTCTGTGAAGTATGGAGCTAAAACACTCGTGCTGAATAAGAAAACAAAAGCAAATGCAATAGAGCTTGCGAATGGTGACGAGCTAATTGCTACGCTTAAGGCACTTAAGATAGCTGTTGCAAATGGTGAATTAGATGATGCTATTGCAGAAGTGAGCGAAGCAACAAGACTTGCATTTGGCAAGTAAGTTGATTTCATACCTCATATTATTTGTATATGAGGTATGCAAATATAAGAAAAAATAAATACTATATGAAACAATTTAAAGCACAAGTTAAAGCAAGTGGTATGTATGTAGAGACAATAGTTTATGCAAACAGCATTGTTGAGGCACAGAAGATATTACAAGCACAATTTGGTGTGAGTAATGTTATTAGTATTCCAACGCAAATTAATTAATATGCTAATTAAAGAAATTGCTACTATTAAGCCACTTACACCTCAACAAGCTCGCATAAACTCATTAAAGTTGCAAAAGGATAATGTAAGTAAGCAACTTAAAGCAGAGCGTGATAGACAGAAGATTGCTAAAGCACAGCAGACTATTGCAAGTGTTAAGTCTTCTTAGTTTTAACTTTGCTATTTGTTTCTACATACGCATAGCGTTTCTTATCATCTTCATCCAACGCCAAGTCTAATAGCTGTCTACTTTCTTCACCACGCAACTGTGCCATCGCTTTTACAGCATCTAAGTGCGAGTAATGTTGCTCAATCATTGCTACGCTTGTTCCCATTTGCTTAGCAAGTGTATGTATGCTTACTTTATCGTGCGTTAAGGCAAGCGTAGCATAGGTGTGGCGAAGGCTGTAGAGCACACGCTTTTTACTTGTGATTGGAGATATGAGTAAATTGTGTTGCTTTAAGTATTCGTCAAATAACTTACTAAAACTTGTTGGACTTATTAGCTTTGGAATGCGATTGGGATTGTTTTGTCTATTACTTACAAAGTCTTTGTAAGTAAATATCAAGTCTTTGCTACCACTTTTAATCATTTGCTCCAATGTTTTGCCGTAGTTTCTTTGTGCAATGTCATTTAGTGCATAAACGCTTGGTAGTCTACCTACAGCTTTGCGTTTCCCAGTTTTGCCTTTTTGTATATTGAGTATGAGAGTTTTGCGTATGTAGTTTTTTGTTATTTCTTCTCCGTGTTGCTCATCCTCGCTTAACTCTGCACGAATACCAGTTTTTATATTCACCACTTCTTTATCTAACTCAACTTGTGCCCAAGTTAATTCAAGCAACTCTCTGCCTGGTCGTGCTCCAGTGTCTAACAATGTAATCACATAATCTTTTAGTAATGCTCTTACATCTTTACTATCTGCCTTACCTTTTTTTATCCATTCATCAAAGTTTGCTTTTATAGCTGTAGCTTCTACTCGCGTAAATTCTGTTCTTCTCTCGCTCTTCTTTCCTTTTGCTTTTAACTCTGGTTTTCTACTTGCAAGCATATAGCCTTTGTATATTGCTTCATCCAATACTTTGCTAAGTGCGGCATTGTGTGTGAGTAAGGTGCTACGAGTTGGTTGTGCTTGCAATTTCTTTACTCTATATTTGTCCAACTCTTCTAATGCTTTGTAGTCAATACTATCCACATAGTATTTGCCTAACGCTGGAATAAAGTAATTAGTAATAGCAGAGATGTAGTCTTTGTAAATTGCTTTGCCATTGCCACTTGCTATTTCTTGTTTTAGTTTTTTGACTACGCTTTTAGCGATATCCTTAAAGTAGCGTGTGATTGGTGCAATATCGTTGCGTTTTCGAAATTGAGCTTCTAAAAAAAGTTCTTTTGCTTTCTTCTTTGCTTTGCCTAAGTCGTATTCCTTAGTGCTTGTGCGTTGCCATTGTCTGTCTATGCAATATCTACATTGCCATATAGTGCTTCGCTCGCGTTGATACACGATAAGCTCTTTATCAATAACAATATGCGTAGTGTCTTTTTTGTCGCTCATTTTGCAAAATATGTAGCTATGTCAGTAGCTTACAGCGTTTGCAATGAATTGGGCAAGAAGTGTGTAGTAGGTGTGCAGAAAAGCAAAAGCGAGCTTATCGCTCGCTTCGCTATACATCTTGGTGGGTCGGGCGAGATTCGAACTCGCGACCAACGGATTAAAAGAAGTCGTGGCTCTTCAAAACCCCATATAAATCAATAGCCTACAAGGCCAAAAA
>NZ_NCJB01000313.1:0-2634 GCF_002282275.1 Polynucleobacter sp. 39-46-10
CCATTTAAAAAAGGGGTGGGAATACCCACCCCTTTATACATAGCTAAGGCTCTAAATTACTTCTTCTTGTTATTAACTACAGTTGCACCAATGTTGTAGTAAAGACCATTGATTTGAGTCCAATAAGGAACAACAATTCCGGCAAACTTACGCTGAGAGTCTAAGACTTCCTTGAAGAATGGGTTCTTCTCAGATTCGCGTGTGTAAACAACTGCGGTAGCTTTCTGGAATGCAGTAAAGAACTCTTTTGGTGTGTCATGAACGGTTACGCCGTGATCCTTCTTGAGCTTCTCTAAGGCAACTGCATTGCGGTAAACATTGAATGTATAGGTCTCAGCAATAGTTGCGGAGACTGCAGTTTCAACGATCACCTTGAGATCTGCAGGCAACTTATCCCAGAATGTCTTATTAATTAGGAGTTCTGCAACGTCAGTAGACTGATGCAAACCTTGGAGATAGTAGTGCTTAAACACATTTTGGAAGCCCAAAATCATGTCATCAGCAGGTCCAATCCACTCTGCGGCATCAATCACGCCTCGCTGAGCCGCAGGAACAATTTCAGAACCTGGCATTGCAACAGTTGTCAGGCCCATTTCCTTAAAGATCTCTGCAGTCAATCCTGGAGGCGAACGGTATTTCATTGGCTTCATATCAGCAATCGAATTGATAGGCTTTTTAAACCAACCAAATGGATCAGGGCCCATAGGTTGAATCATGAATGGCTTGATATTGGTTTTGAGAACTTCGGTGAATAAGCGTTGATAAAGCTGGTCTCCGCCACCATTTTTAAGCCAGGCCATGTGCGAGACTTGATCTAAGCCAACACCAGAGCCAGATGCAGGGTTTGAGAAAAGTGCTGCGGCCGAATTTTTGCCTGACCAGTAGTGGGTCCATGCAAAGCCAGCATCAATTACCCCTTTGTCGACTGCATCAAGGATTCCAAATGCTCCCACAACAGCGCCGTCGGGTAAAACATCCACTTTGAGGCGGCCATTTGACATTTTGTCAACACGGTCTCCAAAGTTTTTCATGAGTTCGAAATAAATACTGGCAGAGGGTACGCCAGTTTGAAGGGTCATTTTGATTGGCGCCGACTGCGCAAATGCTGTGCCGTATAGAGCGGCAGATAGGGCAGTAACAGCAGCTACCCGTTTTACTAATTTAATGATCATGTCAAACTCCTTTTTGAGTTGGGTACGCACTACTTTTTGAATCAGTGTAGCAGGTATGCAATCAAATATTTGAGATAATACCGGCTGTCCGACAAATTTTTTATCTTTATCCATAGTTATCGTTTAAGTGTGGTAACTCAAACATAACTATTTGGGGGCGCTTTATGCCCCCATTTTTTTATAATTTTAGTCGGACAATAGTGATATTTAATCATTATTGTCCGACTAAAATCGGGTTAAAAAATGCTGTAATCCTTTGCTGTTAATGATTACAGGCAAAAAAATGCTTGTTTCAATATCGGGGGTAGTACCCCCTCCTTATTTTAGGTTGCAAAAGCAAAGGAGGCATTATGTGTTTTTCTCCATGCTTTATACGTATCCTTAATAAAGGCCAATAATTCAACGTAACTCATCAGGTGCAGCCTTATCACTGTAATCATATTGGCAAACGATTTCTTTGTAGCCGCTTTCTTTCTTAGAACCACCATCAGCAGTTGGGCTATCAGTACGCAGTAAACCTGCATTTTGATGCTATTGGTACTGTTACCCCAAAAATAGCGTAACGGAAAGTTTTGCTTTATCTGTTTGAACAGTAACTCAATCATCCAACGTTTTTTATAAATAGTTGCTATCTGTGACGCCGGCAGCGTAAAATTATTAGTGATAAACACATACAGCTTCCCTTCTTTTGTTTTATAGGTAATGCGTCTTAATTTTAATCGCCCGATTACCACACCGTTTTGCTTTACTGCTACTGTAATGTATTGCTCCTTTAATACACCTATGGCATTTTTTCTCTTCGTTTTGTCTACCAGCACTTTGGTTACATGATAATCCGCATTATCCTTCATTCGGGTTACAAACCAAATTTTTTCATCCGTCCATTTAGCAAACTGATGATATACGGTATACGCTTTATCAAATACCAGCCAACTGTTGGCTGCCAGTTTCAGTTCATAAAGAAACCTGCGGTCATGCTCCCTGGCTTCCGTCATCCGTACAAACTCTGTCACACCGCTAAAAGCATCCATCATGGCATGTACCTTAATACCCCCTTTCTTCTTTCCTCCATCTATTGGGTTGCGACCAACCCCACGAAGTATCTCACTAAACAATTGGATGGTACTGCTATCGATTATTTTTAAATTCCTGATGCTTAACCCTTTTAATCGGCTGTCCGAGATAAAACTGTGATATTGTTTGAGCAACTCCTCGTAAATCATCGCAAAAACCAGAAAGTTCCTATTAGTATTTGCATCAGAGAGCGTACTACGGGCAGGGGCTTTATCAAATCCCAAATGAGATAACTTGCCCTCACAGCCTAGAAGCCCCTCGCACAGTTCCCTGAGTCCATTACAATAACTGAATACTCCATATAACAGGCTTACCATATGAATCCGTAACGGCAGTTTCTTATAATAACGGTTTGACTGGTATTTTCTGTTCGCTTTATTGATCAAAG
>NZ_NCJB01000314.1:0-2623 GCF_002282275.1 Polynucleobacter sp. 39-46-10
GGTCTCGCTGTACTTCTGTCGAGTAGCGGCATTTTTTACTAACCAGCTTGTAATTTCAGTCTGGGTCTTTGCATCCACACTAGCGTCAGTGCCAAAGTGCTTGGATAGGCCAGACATGACATTTTTCCAGCTTTGCTCGCTTAATAATGCTGGCGGATAAGCCATGTGACAACTTGCGCACTCAGCTTCATAAGAAGCTGGCGCATCAGTCGGCATCGTCATTTTGGCGGCGAACGTAGATGAAGATGCTAGTAGCAAGGAGGTAGCAATCAATATCGTTTTTTTCATGTTGATCAGACTCATTTAACAGTTAGCAACCAAGATAGAACATCCGCTTTTTCTTGTGCAGTGCAGTCTTTACCGAGTACATCATTGCAGTTACGCTTAAACCACTTCTCAGCTTTAGCCTCGTCAGTAAAGCGAGCAGAATTAGCGCTAGGTGCCAATGGCTTAATCACTTTTCCAGTAACAATGTGTTTAGTGTCGTGATTTGGGGGATTTTCATGACAGGATGCACAGCTCCATTCCTTACCGTGCTTGGCGTTGAAGAACTGCTCTCCTCTACTGAGTGATGCTTTACCAGATTGAGCCTCATAAGACTTCAGTAAGTCCTGAGGCGTTGCCGCGCTAACTATAAGGGGCAGGCCCATGAAAATTAGCCCCGAAAATAACTTCCAAAACATACATACCTCTCTATTCACACTACTCATACTATTACTTAGTATGCGCCATTGATATGACAGCCCATTTTGATAAGTAAGCAAAATAGTCAGGTATTAGGGGTTATTCACTAAAAATCTCCTCAAAAATAATTCTGATGACCGGTATGAGTAATACAATCTATATAAATGCCAAATTAAGCGCATTTATCAACTACTGCATTACTACTCAAAGCTAATGCACCCCAATTTATTAAGGATTAGTACCGTTATGAAAAAAATAGTCATTGTAATCATTCTTACTGCTATTGCTGCAGCCGCCTACTTCATACTGAATCAACCAAAGCCTCCTGTTGCTGCCGTAGCCGCTCAAGAAACTGCTCTCATTTATGACGGTGAAGTAATTAAGATTGATGCTGCAACTCGTACAGTTACTCTCAAAAATCAAGATGGTGAATCGACTATTGTTGCTGGTCCTGAAGTAAAGAACTTTGCTGAAATCAAAGTGGGTGATCGTTTTGACGTTGTTTATGAACTCGCTGTAGCGATTGAATTGGTTAAGGTAAAAAACCCAGGCACCACTAGTGAGCAAGTTACTACTAGCACTACTACTGCCCCACAAGGCGATAAGCCAGGCATGATCACTAGCAATACCGTAACTGCAACCGCGAATGTTGAAGCGATTGATACAGCTAAAAATACCGTATCTTTAAAAGGTCCTCAAGGAAACATCTTTAAAGTTAAAGTTCAGAATCCTGACTTGATGAAAGATATCGCTGTAAACGACCAAGTGAGAGTCGTGTATACAGAAGCAATTGCTGCCGTTGTAAGTGCGCCAGCTGCAAAGAAGTAATGCGATAACGCTTTTCTAGCTACTAGAAAGACAAAACCCCAGCAAGTGATTGCTGGGGTTTTTATTTGGCTTAAATCTTAGAGCATTAAACACACTTATAGAGCCTGCGCATAGTTTCAATCTTCCAATATTGTTGCTGAGCCGTGTCAAATTCCTCTCGGTAGTTTCCTGGGTGAGCATGTTCAAATATCAAAAGAACCCGCTTTGCCTGATCATGCTTAGCAAATGCAGCCAAGGTTAAATAGAGATATCCCTGCTTGAGGTCTTGCTCAATAATATCGCCAGTTGCATATAAAGAACCTAAGGTAAATGCAGCCTGCCTACTACCCTCCTCCGCACCTTTTTTTAATAAGGCAATACCTTTTTCTTGGTTTGGCACAACGCCATGCGCTATACCAGTACCCAGAATGTAAATATTGCCTAAATTACAATAGGCATCTAGCACCTCTTCTTTGATTGCCTTTTCATAGTACTCGACGGCAGTTTTGTAATCTTGCTTAACATCACCCATGCCGCGCTCAAACATTAAGCCCACATTAAAGTGTGCATAACCATTACCCAAACTACTATTTGAGTTCTGTAATGTAAATAGCGTATTGATTTGCTCGGGGTTTAGGCGGCCATCAAAACACATTTTGGTTAATGCATAAAGTGCATCTTCGCTAGCGCGATCTTTAGCGAGGCCATAAAAGATATCAAATGCAGCAGAATAACTTCCGCGCTCGATATTCAGTTGCCCTAAATCAAGGCGTGATTGATCGTCATACATATTTGTTTTAGTCCCTATAGAACCCTGAGATTCTTATTGTTAGAAATTATTGACCCACTATAAAGACATTATCTTTATTTAGGGATACCCCTATGAGCAGGATCTTTTGTCATCACAAAGCTGATTTTTTGACTGATGGCAAGCCAGTAGCGACCAAGAAAAAGCCGCCCCCGAAGGATGGCTTTGGTCATGCTTTTGGTAACGAGGATTTTGAATTGCTACAAACCCTTGTAAAACCGATTAACTTGGCGGAAGAGGTGAGATTCGAACTCACGGAGGACTTTCATCCTCGCCAGTTTTCAAGACTGGTGCATTCAACCGCTCTGCCACTCTTCCTTTGCG
>NZ_NCJB01000315.1:0-2584 GCF_002282275.1 Polynucleobacter sp. 39-46-10
CAAGGTATCAGTCTAGGCGAAGCCTCTACGCGTATGAGTAAGCTAAGTGCTGTTCCTGGCCGTATGGAATTGATTCGTTTGAATAAAACGCAAAGAACCGAGGGTCCATTGATAGTTGTGGACTATGCGCATACACCGGATGCACTTACTAAAGCATTGAATGCATTGCGCCCAATTGCAAATCAACGCGATGGAAAAGTTTGGTGTGTCTTTGGTTGTGGTGGTGATCGAGATTCAGGTAAACGCCCGCAAATGGGTAAACTTGCTCAGGAGTTTGCCGATCACATTGTCATTACAAGTGATAACCCAAGATCTGAAGATCCAGAATCCATTATTGCCATGATTCAATCTGGCATGACTGGCAACTTGGCAAATGTGCAAGTACTGCCTGATAGAGCTGCTGCCATCATGGCTGCAGTTCGACATGCTGATATAAAAGATATTGTTTTGGTTGCAGGCAAGGGGCATGAGTCCACTCAAGAAATCAATGGCAAGAAATTTGATTTTTCTGATCAAGAGCATATTCGTTTAGCAGCAGGGGGTGGTTTATGACTACTTTGGTTGCTACCCCAATGACCACGCTTGCTCAGGTACATGCTATGTTGCCAGGCAGTCAGTTGATTCATGCTAATGGCCAGTCTGCATCATCGATCTCTATTGATCATGTGGGTAGTGATAGTCGCCAGGTTCGGCCTGGTGAATTATTTATTGCCTTGTCGGGCGAACGTTTTGATGCACATCATTTCTTGGGGGATGTGGCCACAGCAGGAGCAAGTGGGGCGCTCATTAGTGATAAAGCAGCATGCCCAGAAAATTTAGCGGCAGTTTGTGTCAAGGATGTTAAACAATCTTTGGGCGAGCTAGCAAAGGCATGGCGGGCACAGTTCTCTATTCCGGTGGCTTTAGTAACAGGATCCAATGGTAAGACCACTGTAAAAGAAATGATTGCCTCCATCTTTAAAGCTGCTGTTAGTGAGAAATGCACTCTAGTTACTAAAGGTAATTTCAATAACGATATTGGACTGCCTTTAACTTTGTTACGCATGCGCTCGACTGATCGTTTGGCAGTAATTGAGTTAGGCATGAACCATCCCGGCGAAACAGCAGAGTTAGCTGTCATTGCTCAAGCCAATATTGGGCTGATTAATAATGCTCAGCGCGAGCATCAAGAATTTATGGCAACCGTAGAAGCTGTTGCACAAGAACATGCAACTGCCTTGAGCTCACTTCCTGCGGACGGAGTCGCAGTATTTCCGGCTGATTCTGAATTTTCTAAAGTTTGGTATCAAGCTGCCGCAGGACGTAAGGTGATTGATTTTACTTTGACTACAGATTCTGCTTCAACTAAAGCCTCTGTAGTTGGTAAGTTATTGGCCAGCGGGCGAATTGAGATTTCAACTGATCTTGGCAAGTTTGAGGTTCAACTGAATACATTAGGAAGCCACAATGTTCGCAATGCATTAGCGGCAAGCGCAGTCGCATTGGGTGCTGGCTTAAGTTTGGAGCAGATAAAAGCTGGTCTGGAATCTTTTGTTCCAGTAAATGGACGCATGCAGTCAAAGCCTTTAAGTGTTGGGCGCACTTTGATCGATGATAGTTACAACGCCAACCCGGATTCGGTTAGAGCTGCTATTGATGCACTCAAACAGTCTGGAAATATTTCTTGGTTAGTGCTGGGCGATATGGGTGAGGTAGGTGATCAAGGTCCTGCGTTTCATGAAGAAGTCGGCGCCTATGCTGCTGAGCAGGGCATTAGTAAGTTGTTCGCCTTAGGAGAGCAGTGCAAATTTACTGTTCAGGGATTTAACGAATCAGAGAAGGCCTTGGCTACTAGCGGGGCCACTCACTTCACAACTTTAGATCGCTTGCTCGAAGAGCTCAATTTGGCACTAGCAGACCACGAGTCGAGCAAGCAAATACATTTAGATATTTTGGTTAAGGGATCGCGTTTTATGCGTATGGAGCGGGTAGTACAGGCCTTATTAGAGGAGGCTAAAACATGCTCTTAATATTGGCGCAATGGTTACAGGATGATTATGGATTTTTCCGAGTCTTTAACTACATCACCTTTAGGGCGGTGATGGCAACTGTGACAGCTTTGCTAATCGGGTTAGCAGCTGGCCCGTGGGTTATTCGGAAGTTGGCTGCATTAAAGATGGGTCAAGCAGTTCGTACAGATGGTCCACAAACCCATTTAGTGAAATCAGGCACACCAACCATGGGTGGTGTATTGATTCTTTTGGGTATTTTTATTTCATGCATGTTGTGGGCTGATCTGAGCAATCGCTTTATATGGATTGTGATGATTGTGACTTTTGGATTTGGCTTGGTAGGCTGGGTTGACGATTACCGTAAGGTTGCACGTAAAGATCCTAAGGGAATGGCTTCAAGAGAAAAATTCTTTTGGCAGACTTTGATCGGATTATTCGCCGCTATTTATTTAGCCTTCTCTGTATCGGAAGTGAATAATTTCAAAGTGTTACAACTATTCTTCGATTGGCTTAAAAGTGGCTTTGCTTTAGATCTGCCAGCTAAATCGAACTTACTGATTCCCTTTATGAAAGAAGTGAGCTATCCCTTGGGT
>NZ_NCJB01000316.1:0-2581 GCF_002282275.1 Polynucleobacter sp. 39-46-10
TACTTCAGGCATCGAAGAAAAAGCCGCCAGAAAAGCTGTAAGCAAGGAGTAATTGATGCCCCACGACCCAAAGTGCCTATTTTGTAAGATTTCCAAGGGTGAAATCCCATCCCAAAAGGTGTATGAGGACGAGGAGATTTATGCCTTTAAAGATATTAATCCTGCAGCCCCCGTCCATTTTTTGATGATTCCTAAAAAACATATCCCTATGCTGGAATCTGCAGAAGTGGCTGATGCGCCATTGCTAGGTAGAATGATGGAATTAGCACCACGTCTCGCCAAGGAGCAGGGTTGCCGTCCTGGAAAAGATGGTGGCTTTAGATTGGTAGTGAATAATGGTGCAGATGGTGGGCAAGAGGTTTATCACTTGCATTTGCATGTGATGGGCGGTCCGCGCCCCTGGAAAAAATAGTCCGAGGAGATTAAAAATGGGTTCATTTAGCATTTGGCATTGGTTAATTGTTTTGGTAATCGTGATGTTGGTATTCGGTACCAAAAAATTGCGCAATATCGGCACTGATTTAGGTGGCGCTGTTAAAGGTTTCAAAGATGGCATGAAAACGCCTGAGGGATCCGAAGAGTCGCAAGACAAGGCTAAAGAGCAAATTCAGAGCGCTGCTACATCAACAGAGAAAACTGTGGATGTTCAGGCAAAAGATATCAATAAATAATTGTTGATAGAAATAATGCGCAGCTGCAATGATTGATCTCGGAGTTTCAAAGCTTGCACTCATTGCAGTAGTTGCATTGGTAGTGGTCGGCCCGGAACGACTTCCAAAAATTGCCCGTATGGCGGGTAACTTATTTGGAAGAGCGCAGCGCTATATGGCGGATGTCAAATCCGAAGTTAGCAGGCAGATGGATGTTGAGGAGTTCAAGAAACTCCGAGAAGAAAGTGTCTCTGCCTTTAAAGATGTTGAGAACTCCATTCAATCTGTTACTCAAGAGGCTGGTGCCAATCTCAGTGACCAGGCAGATATCTTTGAAAATCATTTTACGAGAGCTCCTCTTGATGAAAAAGAAGTTCTACAAAAATCGGTACGCCAGGGTCGGAAGAGTTGGGGCGTGAGGCGCGCTGCGAGACCAGTTTGGTTTAAGCGATCCACTGGTATGCGCACAAGAGTTCAGTCCGGAGCTGCGCGCATGAAGCGCTTTCACCACAGCGCGGGCAAATAAATTAGCCCAAAGAAAAGTAAATACGAATATCAATGACGCAAAATAATTCAACAGAAGATTCCGGACTACAAGAATCATTCTTGTCACATTTATTTGAGTTGCGTGATCGCATCATCAAGTCAGCGATAGCCATCATTGTAGTTTTTGTCTCCCTAGTTTATTGGGCGCCAGATATTTTTCATTTGTTTGCCCAGCCACTACTTCAGGCATTACCTGCTGGCGGCAAGATGATCGTGACTGATGTCACGGGTTCATTCTTTGTACCTATGAAAGTCACCATGTTGGTGGCTTTCTTAATCGCTCTGCCAGTAGTGATGTATCAGTTATGGGCATTCATTGCCCCCGGCCTTTATCAGCACGAGCGTAAGTTGATAGTACCTTTGGTTATCAGTAGTTATAGCCTGTTTATTTTTGGAATGGCCTTTGCTTACTTCTTAGTTTTCCCAACGGTATTTCAATTCATGGCTAGTTATAACGCTCCCTTGGGTGCTGAAATGTCGACTGATATTGATAAATACCTTGGCTTTGCTATGACAACCTTTTTGGCCTTTGGCATTACCTTTGAGGTTCCAGTTGTTGTGGTGGTGCTGGTTCGCATGGGCATGGTGCCATTGGCTAAGCTTAAAGAGATTCGTCCTTATGTAATTGTTGGCGCTTTTGTGATTTCAGCAATCGTGACACCACCAGATGTGTTATCTCAACTGCTCTTAGCTGTGCCAATGTGCTTACTCTATGAGCTCGGGCTTCTCATTGCCCGCTTCTATGTCCCAAAATCCGTAGATGATGAGTCTGATGACATTAAAGATGGCGAATCTAAAGGCTCGGATACTCAAGCTACTGTTTGATCTTGTGAGAAGGTAGCAGTCAGCCACTCAGTTACTCGGTCAAATCGATAACGTCTTTGTCTTAAATTACCTTCTAAGTCAGATTCGCTTCCAGCAAATACTTTTCCTGCGGCAAGCAAAGAGCGCCGCTGCTGCGTGGTATCAATCTGAATTAATCTAGGCAGTATCTTTGGTAGCTCGCGACGAATATCGACTGCGACACAATGTTCGTGCTGTAACTGCCCAACCTCACACAGTAATAGCTCAGCCTTACTCAAATTAAATTGATTGGCGATGATGAGTCGGTGACATAGCAAGATCCACTCTTCATCTAATTTGTGTTCGGCGTGATGGTTTAATGCCTTTTCAGCATAAGTAGCCAATTCAAACCAATCATTGTTCTTTGGGCTGGAGACATTCTCCAGAATTTTCCCAAGCAATTCTTTTGCTTCGGTAACACCTTGTTGGTGTGCTTGCCAAATCCAATAAGAAGCTTGCAGGCCGCGAACCTTCTCTTCAACTTTTTCGCGTTTGCGCCAGAGGTTGGCGCCTCTTTTGAATTGAGCTACTGGATGACCTAA
>NZ_NCJB01000023.1:0-25759 GCF_002282275.1 Polynucleobacter sp. 39-46-10
CCCGATCCAGGTAATGCTGGCGTGGGGAGTTTTCCATCAGACCGTCACCCGGTTTCGTCCATCTAATTACAGTCAGGAGATGGACATGAGCGATACCAACACTAAAACTAAACAAGAAATTCCAAGCTTAAAAAGCTTAGAGCGTGACTTCGGCCAAAAATTTGCCTATCCCGCCTCTACTAAAACCTATTTAGAGGGCTCACGTCCGGACATCAAAGCTCCTATCCGCATGATTGAGCAACTATCAACACGCGTAGGCGAGGAAATGGTTGCCAATCCACCCGTGCCGGTTTATGACACTTCGGGTCCTTATAGCGATCCAGATATCGTGATCAACCTTGAAAAAGGTTTACCGTTATTGCGCAAGAGTTGGATTGAAGAACGCGGTGACACAGTGCAATTATCTGGACCAAGTTCTGAGTATGGTGTTGCCCGCTCACAAGATGCAGCTACACAGAATTTGCGTTTTGCACACATTAATCCTCCGCGTGTCGCCAAAGCAGGCCAGAACGTAAGTCAAATGTATTACGCCCGCAAAGGTATCGTGACTCCTGAAATGGAATACGTAGCTTTACGTGAGTCTATGGGTCTTGAGCAATTGCGCAAGAATCCAGAATACAAACAACTACTCAAGCAGCATCCTGGTAAGAGCTATGGCGCTAACCTGCCTGATATCGTTACCGGAGAGTTCGTACGCTCTGAAATAGCTGCGGGTCGCGCGATCATTCCAGCTAACATTAATCACCCAGAATTAGAGCCAATGATTATTGGTCGTAACTTCCGCGTGAAGATTAACGGCAACCTCGGAAATTCCGCTGTGACCTCCTCCATCAATGAGGAAGTAGAAAAAATGGTGTGGTCGATTCGTTGGGGTGCAGACACCATCATGGATCTATCCACTGGTAAGCATATTCATGAAACTCGTGAGTGGATTATTCGTAACTCACCAGTTCCGATTGGTACAGTTCCAATCTATCAAGCGCTTGATAAAACTGGCGGTATTGCAGAAGATCTCACCTGGGAAATATTCCGTGACACTTTAGTAGAGCAAGCTGAGCAAGGCGTGGACTACTTCACTATTCATGCTGGTGTATTGCTGCGTTATGTTCCATTAACGGCTGACCGCATCACAGGTATTGTGTCTCGCGGTGGCTCCATTATGGCCAAGTGGTGCTTGGCTCACCATAAAGAAAACTTCCTTTATACGAAGTTTGATGAGATTTGCGAAATCATGAAAGCCTATGACGTGTCATTTAGCTTAGGCGATGGTTTGCGTCCCGGTTGCATCGCTGACTCCAATGATGCTGCGCAGTTTGGCGAACTCCATACTCTTGGCGAGTTGACTGCCAAAGCCTGGAAGCATGATGTGCAGGTCATGATTGAAGGCCCTGGTCACGTGCCAATGCAGCGCATTGAAGAAAACATGACTGAGGAATTAAAGCACTGCTTAGAAGCGCCCTTCTATACCCTTGGACCATTGATTACCGATATCGCCCCTGGATACGATCACATCACCAGCGGTATTGGTGCTGCGCAAATTGGTTGGTACGGTACAGCGATGCTGTGCTATGTCACACCAAAAGAGCATTTAGGTTTGCCGGATAAAGAAGATGTCCGTACCGGCATCATCACTTACAAGATTGCAGCCCATGGCGCAGACTTAGCTAAAGGTTTGCCTGGCGCTCAAGTGCGTGATAACGCATTATCCAAGGCGCGTTTCGAGTTCCGCTGGGAAGATCAATTTAATCTCGGCTTAGATCCTGAGCGTGCACGTGAGTATCACGATGCAACCTTACCTGCTGAAGGTGCCAAGATTGCCCACTTCTGCTCAATGTGTGGACCGAAATTCTGCTCCATGAAGATCACTCAAGAAGTACGGGATTACGCAGCTACATTGGATGCTGATGGCAATCCGAAAGCAAAAGTGATTCCAATTACTGCAGAAGCATCTGCCGATCCACAAAAAGGGATGGAAGAGATGTCAGCAGAGTTTCGTAAGCGCGGTAGCGAGATTTATCAGTAAGTGACTAAGGCATTCTCAAACGGCAAATATGCCATCGTTGGCGCCGGCCTTATGGGTCGGTTGCTAGCGGTTGCGCTTGCTAAACGCGGCGCTCAAGTTGAGCTGTTTGAGAAAGGCGGCTCAGATGCTGCTAATGCAGCTGCACGTATCGCTGCTGCAATGCTTGCTCCACTGGCGGAATCTGCCATTACAGAAGATAACGTTGTGCGGATGGGTGTTCATAGCCTCCCGCGTTGGAAGCAACTCATCGATGAACTAGCTAAGCCGGTTTACTTTCAGCAAGATGGCACTTTGATCTTATGGCATCGTCAAGATGCCAGTGATGCAGAACGTTTTGCCTCCCATCTTGAAAGAAATTGCGATCGTAATCAGGCGCTTTCTAAGCCGATTCATTTGGATAGTCAGTCTCTAGCGGAAATCGAGCCGGGGGTTGCTGATCGCTTTACCCAAGGTCTCTATCTTCCGAATGAAGGCCAACTAGATAACCGCCAGTTACTGGAAGCTTTGTTAGTCGAGTTCACTTTAATGAAGGTGCCTTGTCATTGGAATCAATCCATTGATCCTGAGCAGCTCCGTAACAGTGAGCATGGTTTTGATTGGGTGATTGATTGTCGTGGCTTGGGTGCGAAGGATTCCTGGAAACAGCTTGGTGACACATCTAAAGATTTACGTGGCGTGCGTGGCGAGGTTATTCGCTTGTACGCGCCGGAAGTCAAACTACGTCGCCCTACTCGCCTCATTCATCCGCGCTACCCAATTTATATCGCCCCAAAAGAAGATGATGTCTATGTTGTTGGCGCTACAGAAATTGAATCCGAGGATTTATCCCCTATGAGTGTGCGCTCCGCCATGGAATTACTCAGTGCGGTTTATACCGTGCATAGTGGCTTTGCGGAAGCGCGTATTTTGGAGATGGCTACACAGTGCCGCCCAACGCTCAAAGATAACTTACCTGAGATTTTTGTTGATCAAAAATCTAACCAGGCTGACCTCATGATGATCAATGGACTCTATCGCCATGGCTTCATGATCTCTCCAGCTATTCTGGATTGCGCATTGGAAGTGCTGAGCTCAGGTTCTAGCTCAACCGCAATTGAATTGGGATTAGAAGTCACAGGTTCGACCCATCAGGAGCTGAGCGCATGCGCATAATGGTGAATCAAGTTACTCAAGAGGTTCCGGATAACAGCACGATTGATGATGTACTGCTGTTGATTGATGCGCAACCACCCTTTGCCGTTGCTATCAACTATGAATTCGTGCCCAAAACTAGGCATGCCGAAGAAGTGTTACGCGAAGGCGATGAGATGGAAGTGATCTCCCCTGTGACTGGTGGCTAAGCCAGCGACGAATACAGAAATATAAATACGAGTACTTGATTAAGATGACAGCCCCTTTACCAAACCCTTTAAATACTGCAGACCCATTGGTGCTGTATGGGGAGACCTTTGCTAGCCGTTTATTCCTCGGGACATCACGCTACCCATCTCCGCAAGTTTTAGAGAATGCCGTTAAACATTCCAATCCTGGAATGATTACTGTAAGCCTGCGTAGGCAAGGCACTTCAACTACTGAAGCACATTCCGGCTTTTGGGAACTCTTAAAGAAAATGGCAGTGCCGGTTTTACCCAATACCGCTGGTTGCCATAGCCCAAAAGAAGTGATTGCAACGGCGCAGATGGCTCGTGAGGTTTTTGAAACTAGCTGGATTAAGCTGGAGCTGATCGGTGATGACTATACTTTGCAACCCGATACTTTGCGCTTAGTTTCCACGGCAGAAACTTTAATTAAAGATGGTTTTAAGGTTTTACCTTATTGCACAGAAGATCTTATCTTGTGCCAACGCTTAGTTGATGTGGGATGCCAAGCAGTAATGCCCTGGGCTGCGCCGATTGGAACAGGCCAAGGACCTTTAAATCCTTATGCATTAAAACTCTTGCGTGACCGCTTAAAGGTTCCGCTGTTGGTAGATGCTGGATTGGGCTTACCTTCCCATGCATGCAGTGTGATGGAATGGGGTTTTGATGGCGTCTTACTAAATACTGCTGTTGCATTAGCTGATGATCCAGTGGCAATGGCCAAGGCATTTGCAATGTCTGTAGATGCCGGTCGCACTGCCTACCTTTCTGGTGCCATGAAAGCCCAGCAATCGGCTCAAGCCAGCACGCCATTAGTTGGCACGCCTTTCTGGCATCAAAGCTAAAGAGCAAGACTCATGAGCTTAGTTCGCGACCTGGCGGATCAAATTGTTGCAGCCCATTCCAAGGATGACCTGTGCTTGCCAATTCCGGCTTACAGCATGTCATCACCTCCTCCTAAAATTGATAATGAACACGCAGCTGATCATTACGAACTAGCTGGTACGGTAGCAGCAATTGAGATGGGTTTTATTGCATGTGATGCCAAAGTATTGGGTAAGGCCTGGTCCCGCATGGTTAATCAGGATGGTGGATTCAACCCATTCAAATGGCCCTCTAGGCCTGAGCATTTTGATTTACTTCCGTGGACCAGGAACATGAATCCAAATGCCTTTGCCGAGTGTCCAAAGCGTTTGGGTTTATATGCTGTCATGCCAGATGCTGATTGGGTAAAGCGGATGGTTGACGCCGAAGTTCCAACGGTACAACTGCGCCTCAAATCCGAGGATAAAAAGCTTATTCGCAAACAGATTGCGCAAGCTGTTGATGCAGTTCAGGGTAGCAAGACCTTGCTCTTTATTAATGATTATTGGCAAGATGCGATTGAGGCTAGCGCCTACGGAATCCACTTGGGACAAGAAGATTTAGAAACTGCAGATTTGGATGCCATTCGATCTGCAGGTCTTCGACTTGGCTTAAGCACCCACGGTTATGCAGAGATGGTTTATGCCGATCGTTTCTGCCCAAGTTATATCGCTATGGGCGCAGTCTTTCCAACGAATTTGAAGATGATGGAAACTGCTCCACAGGGTTTAGGACGTTTATATAAGTACGCTCAATTAATGAACCACTACCCATTAGTAGCGATTGGTGGCATCGATGAGAGCAGCATTCATGCGGTGGCACAAAGTGGAGTTGGCTCAGTTGCTGTTGTCAGAGCAATTAATGGCGCTAGTGATCCTAAAGCAGCTGTGAAGCGTCTTCAAGAGTTGATGAAGACTTAAGTCATAAAACTTAATGCATCAAACTTAATACTTACCCTCTTCTTCTGGCAATGCAGTGGGATAAAAATCATGCATATGCCATAAGGGGCCAGGACCTTCGCCAATACTCAAGAAACGCCCCGCCTCTAGTCCGGCCTCAACATAAGAGATTGCCTTAGCAACCGCATGAAAAAGATCATGGCCATCAGCCAAATATGTTGCGATGGCAGAGGCCAATGAGCAACCAGTGCCATGGGTATTGAGCGTATTGACGCGGTAGTGTTTGAATTCTTTTGACTGAACTACTTCAAGGCCATCTTCCAGGGTTCGCCACATCAGAAAATCGGTCAGTTGAGTATGGGTTGCATCGAGATGACCGCCCTTGATCAAGACTGCTTGTGGGCCCATATCGAGCAACTCCTCTGCAGCTAGCTTGAAATCCTCAGGGCCAGTTAATTCTCGGCCCAATAGTAAAGAAGCCTCCTCCAGATTGGGCGTTACCAGAGACGCCATCGGGAATAACTCTTGAATCATGGCCTGAGCAGTGTCATCACCACCAAGACTAGCGCCTGATGTAGCCCTCAGCACGGGATCCAAAACAATTCTTTTGGCTCCATGGCGCTTGAGAGCCGAAGCTACAGTGCGAACAATTTCTGGGCTAGCTAACATGCCGATTTTGACAATGTCCACCCCAATATCCAGAAACACCGCATCAATTTGAGCCTCAACTACATCAAGATCGATATCCTGAATACGACTTACCCCCAAAGTGTTCTGGGCTGTGATGGCGGTGATGACCGTCGTCCCATATCCACCAAGGGCTGTAATGACTTTGAGGTCGGCCTGGATGCCCGCGCCACCACCGCTATCAGACCCGGCGATGGTCAATACTTTAGGGATCTGCACAGAACTTGGGGTAGATGATTTCATCTTGCTATAATATCGGCTTATTCCTCGATAGCTCAGTTGGTAGAGCGCCGGACTGTTAATCCGTAGGTCCCTGGTTCGAGCCCAGGTCGACCGATGAGCATTAAATGTCCGCTATCAGCCTTGATTTCAACCCGTCGATGCAACAGATTGGGCAAAACGTTCTGCCGGTGTTTGATAGTTTAGTGTTTTTCTAGGACGTTCATTTGGTTGCTTTGCCACTGCAATGAATTTGGCTTGTGAGTAATTGGCTCAGCTCATTCCTTTTGGGAGGTGTTGTCTTAGCAGCCCATTGGTATTTTCATTCGAGCCTCGTTGCCATGGGTGCTGCAGATCGCAAAAATATTCTGGGGGTCTGATACCGCCACTCTCAGCTAAAATTCGCTGAACTGCCGAGTGGTGGCGATCAAATAACTGGGCAATCTGCTGGAGAGAATCTCCTCTTTTCCAGCGCTCCCACATTAAATCCTTCTGGATAGCTGTGTAATAGATTCGAGGTCGTTGTTTCATGAGCAACACTCCTTGCGCTTACGCAATTTATAGTGTGTTGCATCGAGCATCGACGGGTTGAAATCAAGGCAGAAAGCAGACTCTCAAAGAAAAACCTCCCGAAGGTGGATTTGGTATTTCTTGGTAGCCAGGGGCGGAATCAAACCAGGGCTGAGGATATCTAATCTAGCAAAAGCCTATAGGGCGTCATTTTGGATTTCACAAATCCTTTCATTTGATAGAAAGACTGGGCTTTAGTATTTTCAATATCAGCTAACAGGGTAATTCGTTTACAGCCCTCATTTTTAGCTTCTCCAATCGCATAATCAATTAATTTAGAGCCGATACCTTCACCCCTGAATGTATCCAGAACAACCATATCTTCAAGAATGGCGACCTTAGAACCTAGAGCGGTAGATTCTGTAAATAACAGATTAACCATTCCTAATATTTTTTCGTCACCTCTGGCAACTAAAACAACGCCAATCTTTGGATCAAGAATAATTTTTCTTAAGGCATTTCTTTGAGCTTCTGAATTAGGCTCAAACTCTGCCTCTTGCTCAAAGAGGGTCTGCAATAACTCAACGAGTTCGGGAATATCAGAATGGAAGGCCATGGTGAATTTCATATGTGAATTCTAACAACTTTGTATTTTTGATGATATAAGTTTTTCTTTAATCTAGGCTCAACATGTATTGGCTATCTTTATTAATGGCAGGTTTTTTTGAGATGGGTTGACTGCTTGGATTAAGGCTAGAGCATCCTGCCGACACCAGTAGAGCCAAAGATTGAATGAGAATAAATCTAAATGGTTTGATTGGGTGTTTCATAAAGCCCTCCTATAGGGGTAACTTAGTTGGACACCGCGCCGCAACTACGCGTCACTATTAAGATTCAAGAATATCCATTTTGATTCGAATGATCTGTTCGACATCTAACTCATTAAATGCATTTTTACATCCACATTTAGTGTTGACTCGAAATGGGGCTCCTATGTCAGTTTATGCCCATCGATGCCAACAACCTGAGTATTAGCTATATTTTTCTGTGATGCATCCATCTCGGTACGCTCATCAAGAGCAGCAAGTACTTGACCTGGATTCATTGCATGTTTTAATTCTGTTGCCTCAGAATCTGGCCTATTCTTAACATTTGGCAAATCGAATCTTAATTCCTCTAAAAGGTCGATCATCTTTGCTGTTTTTTGTTCTGTCAGCAAATTTACCTTAAGGTCTAGATGAGCCCTTTGCTCCTCAATTTTTGCTAAACGATTTTGATTTGATACAACAATTGTCGCAGTCAGCAATGCAGATAGCCCTATGATTCCCTGTAAAAAATGAAAGGGAGGAGGATCAAATTGAGCGATTGAATAAACGGGCAATAATAAGTTTCCGGCAATCCAGAGAACAACAAATAGCAGTATCAGAGCAAGAAAGATGGGCTTCCCGATAAAGCAACTGATACGCTCTAAAAGGCGTTGAGCAAAGCTCATTTTTTCATCTTCGTGCGCATAAAAATCTAATACTGCTTCGATATTTTGATTTACTTGCTTATTGTCTGCGCTATCTGAAATCATGAAAGGGGCCTATATTTAAATATTAGAAGGGTTAACACATTGATAGGGATATTACGAGTGGGCACAGATACTTTATGAGTGTTCAATTTTTACTAAATCTGCATTAAGCAATCGAGTCAAAGATAAACCCCCTTGATGCATAACAAAATTATGATTCCATCTCACAATTGAATATGCAATATATGGAGGAAAACTAATCATTCGGTTACAAATAGAAACATTCCACTCATAGAGCACACTAGTTGTTTTGCCATTACTTGATAAGCACCATGTCCCCAAGCCATTAACATCACCCGTTACTCGGCCCTCAATCAGGCGAGAAGGTATAAATTTTGACCTGCATTTCAAACTCGAGCCTATAGGCAAGGCGCCTCTCCATGCGAACTGCTAGCGTCCTCTAGTACCGCCTGTATTACCCTCAGCAATCTGCTCAACACTTTTAACTCTTAGCCACCAGTTGGGTCAGCTTTGTAATGCATAAATGGCATCGCACACATCCTCAAGGGGGCATTTATTTGCCAGATGGTGATGTAGCGAATGAGATTCCTTAGAGTTTTTTATCTAGATAGGCATGATCAATTTAAATGCCTTCGTTTGTCGTTATCCGTACTAAAACGCACATAGTGAATATTATTTTTACTTAGTGAGTTGTGAATATCGCACATGTATTGCGCACTAATTTTCAGAAATTCTGCCCCCGCGATACCGATAACCTGAACTGATCATCCCCTAATTTGCCACCCGGGGGTTTTAAGCGTATACAGTTAGTAGATATGAAGGGTATTGAATATGGAAACTGATTTTCATTCTCTGAAATCACTATTTGAGCAACTTGGACTTCCCGCCGAGTCTGATGCCATTGCCAAATTCATTGCAAGGCATGCACCACTTCACCCATCGGTTGTACTGTCTGAAGCTAGTTTTTGGGAGGTAAGCCAACAGAATTTCCTCAGGGACGAGCTTCTAAAAGATGCCGACTGGGCTGAAATAATTGATCTACTGAATTCCCAGCTTAGAGAGCCTCGCTAGGGCACTCATGAAAAGAAATGTAGATATTTATAGCAAGGGTTGGTCGCCAGACATTATTTGGACCTATATCGTGAGTCTAGACGGCGTTGAAAATACCGAAGATCTTAAAAAGAATGAAGTTGAAGTTACCGCCTTTGAGCGTGAAGCCCTAAGGTTGGCGATAGCAGAAAATCGTGGGGACCCAAATACATTATTTGCTAGAGCAAGGGAGTAATCCCTGCGCCTTACCTATCTCGACACATGGTATGAGCAACTAAAGACTGCATTGCATCAGTCCTTAAGGAAAATTAAACCGCCCTCTCGCAGAACCACACCATCGCGCACTAGACCCTTAAGGGCATACCTCGCCATCCTGATGGAAACCTCAGGTAAATCATCTATGCGCATTGCCGCTTCGTAGATCAATAACTCCTCTTCCCAACCCAATACATCGCCTTCATCTTCAAGAAGACTTATAAGAATATCTCGAGGCGTTTGATCCGAAAGTCTGATATAGATATTGCTATCAATACATTGACGCTTCATGATGACCTCCTGCAGTTAACTTAAACTGTTAATAGACATATACCTTTAGTATGAAACTTATTACAGTCATTGGCTAAAAATATTTTCGTTAAAGTCATCAATATGGGCATTTAGTTCGTTTCCACGCTCAGAATCAATATTTCAAACTAATTTAGTGCCAAACATTACCCTTCTTAACGTGTGGGTAACTACATTAAGTTCGATACCGCACGTAGGGTTTAACTTTCCAAGAGTAGAGTGGATTTCCATTGGCTAAAAAATAACGGAGCACCCTATGCCAACAAAAATCCTCAAGGATCAAAATCACTTATTTCACTCCATTCCAGAGTTGGAGTGGGATAGATTTCTCCCATACATTGAAATAGTAGAAATGTCGCTTGGAATGGTATTGTGCAGGCCAGGCATGAAATTAAGTCATGCATATTTTCCATCTACCTCTATTGTTTCAATATTACATGATTTAGAGGATGGCACTTCAGCCGAAGTTGCAGCTGTAGGCAATGAAGGCTTGATAGGAATATCCATATTCATGGCGGTGGCACCACTAGTAGCTCAGCCGTCGTTAAGAGCGCCGGGCTGGGTTACAGAATTAGATCAGACCTTCTTCTGGAGGAATTTAATCACTCCCCTCCTTTAATGCATTTGCTGTTGCGCTTCACGCAAGCGCTAATAGCTCAAATGACTCAAACGGCCGTATGCAATCGCCATCACTTGCTAGAGCAGCAACTTTGTCGATTGTTACTCATTAATTTTGATCGACTAGAGGGCAATGAATTAGTCATGACTCAAGAGCTTATAGCCAGTCTCTTAGGTGTTCGAAGAGAAGGCATTCCTGAAGCCGCATTAAAAATTCAAAAGGCTGGATTTATTAAGTATGCCCGTGGGCATATCACCATTTTGGACAGACATGGCCTAGAACACGGAGCTTGTGAATGCTATCAAGTTGTAAAAAATGAATATGAGCGCCTTCTTCCAGAAAGAATGGCCACCTAGAGCATGATTTTATTGAGAACTCTTTAAACCAAGGAAATAATATGATTGAAATAATTGCAATAGTTATGCTACTTCTTTGGCTAACTGGAATAATCACTTCTAACACCTTAGGTGGCTTTATCCATCTACTCCTCGTGGTGGCGGTTGTAATGTTTCTTGTGAAAATAATTCAAGGGTGAAAAATCAAGCTAATTTTGATTTTCTTAAAACTGAAGAACTAGTTATGGCCGATAGCAGTTATCGGAAATATGGGGGAACGGATCAGTCAACAGATGGTCATCGTAGGATTATCGGATCACAAATCCTTCAGCACATCAATCTGTAACTTCCCGTGTTAAATTGAGTTTGTCGGCGTTAAAACAGCTCTTTTAATCCGTTGCTCCATTTCCATAGCCGACCTCCATCCAAAACCCCGACCGATTGATTCAAAAAAACTTGACATTGTCAACCTGTGTAAATCCGTGTAAAAATGAGCACTCAGGAGTCAAGAAAGTGAATTTTAATCCGTATGTCCCTGGTTCGAGCCCAGGTCGAGGAGCCAAATTAGTAAGTCCCTAGTGCAATCTAGGGGGGTTTTCTTTTGTGCAAATAATGCATGAAACCAGTGGAATATTAGGCTGGACCAAAAGCAAAAGGCTCTGCTGCCACAAACTGACTAGCCGTATTACCCGCGTAATATTTGCCACCGGCAATCGCTAATTTCTTGACTGGCGCCCCTTTTGAAAAATCTACATCCTTTAAATCAACCCAAAAGGTATTTGGTGTTGTTGCTGAATCAAAGTAATAGATCATATTTTGATGGTCTGTTACTGTGCGCCAAAGCGTCGATGAGATGTTTGGCTTATCTGGAGTGGTAATGCCCAGTGGAACGCCTATTGCCCTCATGATTCCAAGCACAGAAGCTACGGCCTGATATTGCATTTTTTGCTCAGGAACGGCAGTAATGTAATTTTTATCTATGGTCTTAGGGATGACGCTAACAAAATAGGAGGCTCTTGCAAACCGGTCAGCGGCGCTGATTGTACCTGGCAAGAATACGTTACCGCCAATTTGCCTCCAATATGCGTCTAGAGCCAACTGCTGATCAAACACTGGTGAATTAGTCATCACTTGGTATTCCCTGCCATGATGAATAACCAAGTTTCCATCAACGTATTCAAAAATAGCTGAGTCGCCGCTTGGATCAGAAAGAGACAGATGCATGCTAGCAGGACGTCCATTGGGCAAGATAGGAGATTTAACTCTAAATGGCTCAGCCTGGAGGCCCGCAACTGCTTCAGCTACTGTTGCATAGTTATCCAATGCATATTGAACCCAAAGTGTAATAGACATAGGCGGCTTACCATTGAGACTTCCGTAATTGGCTTCAGCTAGATAGAGCAGGTTTGCACATAACCCCTTCTCATTTAAGCCATCGCCTGATGCGATGTTGTAGCCAGAAGCGATCACGCTACCGTATTTTGAAGTCCACTCTAATGAGCCGGCGCCACACATCCCATTGCGTGACACACCAGCAGGAAATATCCATAGATCACTTTGCAGATCTTCACCCCATTCCATGGAGCGCCCAGTAACAACAAAATTATCATCACCAAGATACGTGACTCTTGTGCACATATAAACCCCCTACATTAGTTAGAAGCAATCAACTCAAAGAATCTTAAATCAAACCCTTCTTTCTTAGATTGGCTAGGCGGTTATTGAGGGTTTTAATGGTGAGAAGATTCAGCTTGTCACATTCAGACCAATTGCTACCCTTCCACTCGATGCCTTCTGGTGTGACATTAGCAAAGGGCTCCCTGCCTTCTTTTGCGTAGCCTTCCAAAATTGCAATGAGTGCAGGACGATCATCGGATCCGCCAGCATCTTTTATTGCATCTAAGATTGGTTTGGTAATCGTATCGCTGTAAGTCATCTTGGAGTCTGGATGCTTAGCTGCTGCCGGCTCTTCGAAAATGTACTCATGTGGCCACTCAAATACGTTTCTAGCTGAATTCTTTACCGAATCTGGGCTTACGGCAGCGCTTGCAGGAATTTTTGGATCAGTTGGTAAATTGAGTCCCGTAATCCAGGCTTCAAATTCTGCAATACGGGCATAGCGTTTTTCTTCACTATCGCGCTTTTGTTCTTCTTGTGACAGCAATAATGTGACCCAGGCCCAGGCGATGTCTTTAGGGATGGCAAACTCTTGCGCCAAAATGCCGCTCGCTTTTTTCAGGATGGGCTTGGATGTGAGTTTTGTCATTACGTTCTTTCTGATTCTTTAATAAGTGCCTTCGATTTCAGGTGGACAGCTCAAGGGAAGGCTCCCTGTTCGTTTTTACAATGCTCGCCACAGACCCCGTAGGATACTCTTCATAGCAGCTCATTTGCCTGGAATAGCTTGATAAATTGGCGCCTAATAGCCTCCAGGGCTCGGTGACACCGCAAATCTACCAAGAATGCCTGTATTCACTAAAATAGGTGGATGACTAAGATTCCTGAACTTCTAGCCCCTGCCGGCAGCCTTTCCATCTTGCGTACTGCCTTTGAATTTGGTGCTGACGCCATTTATGCCGGACAGCCACGCTACTCTCTCCGAGTTCGTAATAACGACTTCGGAAAAATGGAAACACTCAAAGAAGGTATTGATACTGCCCATGCTTTAGGCAAGAAGTTTTATCTGGTTTCCAACCTACTGCCTCATGGCGGTAAGACACGTACTTATATTAAGGATATGGATCCTGTCGTGGCATTAAAACCTGATGCCATGATCATGTCTGATCCAGGTCTCATCATGATGGCTAGAGAAGCTTGGCCGGATATGCCTATTCATTTATCAGTACAGGCCAATACCGTGAATGGTGCCTCTGCAAAGTTCTGGCGCTCAGTTGGTATTAGTCGTGTCATTCTGTCACGCGAGCTTTCTTTCGATGAGATTGAAGAGGTTCGTCAAGACTGTCCAGAAATGGAATTAGAGGTATTTGTTCATGGGGCATTGTGTATTGCCTACTCAGGCCGCTGCTTACTATCTGGCTATATGTCCCATCGTGACTCCAACCAAGGTGCTTGCACCAACGCCTGTCGTTGGGACTACAAGGTTAAGCCTGGTCAACAAAATACCAGCGGTGATGTGGTGCTACTTCAGGAGGCTCGTCGTCCAGATGATTTAATGCCCATGGAAGAAGATGAGCATGGCACTTACATCATGAACTCCAAAGATTTACGTGCGATTGAGCATATTGAACGCTTGACCAAAATGGGCGTGGACTCGTTCAAGATTGAGGGTCGTACTAAGTCGCCTTATTATGTTTCTCGAACCTGCCAATCCTACCGCACGGCGATTGATGATGCAGTAGCTGGTCGCCCAATGAATATGTCCCTCATTGGCAATCTAGAAGGTCTGGCAAATCGTGGCTACACCGATGGCTTCTATGAGCGTCATCACGATAAAGAGTATCAACTCTATATGCGTGGTCATTCTTTATCAGGCAGAAGCCTCTATGTTGGCGAAACTTTAGAAATTGATGAGGCTTCTGGTCGCGTCAAGGTGGATGTAAAAAACCGCTTCTCTCTAGGTGATAAATTAGAAATTATTGAACCCGAAGGTAACCAAGACATGGTGCTAGATGCCATGTGGAATCTCAAAGGCGAACCCATTGATGTCGCTCCTGGATCCGGTCACTTTGTTTGGATTCAGCTACCGCTTAAGAGCAAGCATGCATTTATTGCACGCTACACCCAAGAACCAGCTCCCGTTGAAGCTGGCGGTTCTTGCAGTAATTGCTAATCTAATACCGTAGAAAGTTTTCATGAACGCAACTCCTCCAAACTCAGCGCATGGGCACACCTTTAAAGAAAAGGCGAAGGAAGAATTTGTAAAAGCATTTCAGTTGACTATTTACTTTGGGACTTGGTTCTGCGCACTTGCTTTTTTAGGAGCAACTTCACTAGATGAAAGACCGATCCCTTTAAGTATTTTTGGTTTTGCGCTATTTAAGGCGGCGATATGCGCCAAGTTCATGCTGGTTGCCCAAGCAGCTTTCCCAATCAAAGTAGATCGTAAGCATGGCGTTGTGAGCTCATTATTTTTAGAATCCGTGATTTATCTACTCGTTGTTTTGGGTTTGAATTATTTAGAAGCTGGTGTTCACGGGCTAATACATGGCAAAGCATTCTTGATTTCTATGACTGAATTTGGCCAATCCAATCCATTGCACGTAGTAGCTATGTCGATTGTGTATTGGTTAATTGTGTGGCCCTATTTACTATTGACAGGCATGAGCATGATGCTGGGTAGCAATGCCACCCTAGAGATTTTGTTTGGCAAGAAGCCAGAATCAAAGTAATTGAAATTCTGCAAGACAGTCTTTCATCATGAATTTGATTCCATTACTGATGGGCAGAGGCTTTAGAGTTTTAGTCTTTGTCTTGCTAGCTGCAAGCGCCCTATTTACCCGACTATCTTATGCTCAAGAAATCGAGGCACGAACCTATTCTAATGCACCGGTAGGCATTAACTTCATCAGCGCCGGTGTCGCGCAAGCAAAAGCAGGCAATTACACGCTAACAAGTGAGGTCATGGGTCTTACCCATATCTTTGATGCAGGTGGTCAATCTGGAAAGCTCACCTTAGTTCTTCCCTATGGCCAACTAAGCGGGTCGAGCAATGTTGGCGGACAAACAGTCAATGCCAGTACCGAGGGTTTATCGGATCCACTCATCAAAGCCGCAATTAATCTCTACGGGGCTCCAGCGTTAACGCTAGATCAATTTAAGGACTACCAACAAGATCTCATTGTCGGCGTGAGTCTTGCGGCATCAGTGCCATGGGGTAAGTACAACGATAATCAACTGATCAATGTCGGCGCCAATCGCTGGTTTATCCAGCCGGGCCTAGGTATATCCAAGGCACTTGGCCCCTGGAGATTAGAGTTAGCTGGCGCTGGTATTTTTTACACGAGCAATACTGACTTTATGGGTAGTAACTCCTTATCTCAGGACCCCGTCTACTCAACCCAGACTCATGCGATCTATTACTTTCAGAATACGGCTTGGGTCTCTGTAGATGCCACCTACTTCACTGGCGGACAATCCTATGTGAATGGCAACCCCATTAGCGGCAATCAAGAGAATTGGCGCTTTGGTACAACCCTGTCCTACCCAGTGAATAAACACAACTCCGTTCGACTATCGGCGAGTACTGGCGCTTACTCCAGAACGAATAATAGCTACGACCTATACGGCATCTCTTGGCAATACCGCTTTGGTGGCGGTTTGTAGTTTTTATATGTCACGCAAGTGACGGCGCAGAATCTTGCCAACATTGGACTTGGGCATTTTATCAATAAAGGCAATTTTTCTGGGGCGTTTGTAGCTCGTCATTTGCTCTTTGCAATACTGAATAACCTGAGCCTCAGTTAACTCTGGCTTATCTTTGACTATATAGGCTTTAACAATCTCGCCGAGTTTGCGGTGCGGGAATCCGATCACAGCGCATTCTCTTACCCCAGGCATTAATGAAATCACTTCTTCGATTTCATTCGGAAAGACTTTAAAGCCAGCAACCACGATCATGTCTTTCTTGCGATCCACAATCTGCACATAACCCTCAGGGCTCATAGTGCCAATATCGCCCGACTTGAAATATCCCTCGGGCGTAATAAATTGCTCAGTCTCTTCAGGTCTATTCCAGTAACCCGCCATGACTTGCGGCCCCTTAATGCAAATTTCTCCAGGCGTACCAAAAGGAACTTCTATTCCATCATCATCCAAAATCAATACATCCGTACTGGGCACCGGCATACCAATAGAGCCCGTAAACTCCTTTACAAATGGTGTATTGACACACACCACTGGAGAAGTTTCCGATAAACCGTAGCCTTGAGCAATCGGCACCCCCATTATTTTCTGCCAAAGCTCAGCCGTCTTCTTTTGGACTGCCATGCCACCGCCAATGGTGACCAAAAGATTGGGCAATTTCACATTACTGAATTCAGGACGATGAATCAGCGCATGAAACAGAGTGTTAACGCCCGGGAAAATATTGATATCAGGATGCTTCATCAGCAACTTTATAAAACCGGTGATATCGCGGGGGTTTGCCACTAGCAATAATTTGCCACCTTTGCGCATTCCAAGAAGACCGCAAGCAGTGAGCGCAAAGATATGAGTCATCGGCAGCGCGCATAAAAAGACTAGCTGCTGATGCCGCCCTTTTAAAGCAGGCTCAAGCCAAGACTCAATCTGAATGATGTTGGCTAAGATGTTCCTGTGTAATAAGACAGCACCCTTAGAGACTCCAGTAGTGCCTCCCGTGTATTGCAAAAACGCAATATCGTCCTGCGCTAAAGTGGGCTTAGTAAAGCCATGTCCAGCACCTATCTTGAGGGCCTGATTCAATTTAACGCAAGGAAAATTCCAGTGCGGGATGAGCTTTTTAATATGGCGAGCAACCAGATTAATGATGACGCCTTTTGGACCTAGAGTCTCGCCCAAGCTACTCACAATCACCTTCTTCACAAGCCCATGATCAGCAATCTCCTGATACACGTGTGCAAAGTTTTCTAACATCACAAAAATAGATGCGCCGCTATCTTGCAATTGATGTTCCAGCTCTCTGGCCGTGTAGAGCGGATTAATATTGACCACAACAAAGCCGGCGCGCAGCGTACCCAACATCGCAATGATGTATTGCGGAACGTTAGGGAACATGATGCCGATTCGTGATCCTGGTTCGAGACCTAAGGTTTGCAAATAGGCAGCAAAGTCTGCTGACAGAATATCCAGCTGACGGTAGCTGATTTTGTAGCCCATCGAATCTATTGCAATGCGATCGGGGAACTTGCAAAATGATTCTTCTATTAAATCAACAATCGATATGTGCCCTGCCAAATCAATCTCATGAGGAACGCCTTCGAGATAGTTCTTGAGCCAGGGTTTTTGAGCATTGATCTGCATGAGTAAATTGGATTGTGCTTAGGCGCTCTTTAGGAGCTCATCAACTCTTTGAGCTTCTCTAGATAGAGTTCCTGCCCGTGGTTTACGCGATGCGTCCACTCATTGCCAGAATCCGCATTAGCGTCATCAGTCACATATTTAAATGATTGCCATGGAATATTAAATTGATAGGCAATATTGGCAATAGCAAATAACTCCATATCCACCACATCAATGCCCTGGGATATTAGCCAAGGATCGTGAGCCGTTACAAAACTATCGCCAGTCCCGCAAGTGTGTTCACCGCCAAGGGATAAGTATTGGGATGGTTTTGAGCAAAAAGGAGTATGCCCTCGTGGAGCTAGAGGTACTGTCATCATGTCTCGCTGAATTACCTTACCGATTTCCAGTAAACCGTCTAAGGCAGGATTAATTTTTCCGACAGTTCCAAAGTTCACTATCCGTTGAGGTTGAAATTGATGGATAGCCTGGAGGCTGGCTGTTGTTGCATTGATTTTGCCAACACCGGAATAGACTATCTCCACACCCGCTGGCAACATGCTTTTTGCAAGCTCCGAGTCCAATGCGGTAATAATGAGTAATTGTGTTTTCATATCAGCCAATAATGAATTTATTAGATTATCTACCCGGCGTCCCGAACTTTCCCAAGCCAGGAATTCTCTTTAGGGATATCTCCCCTCTTTTGGCGAGCCCTGAGGCATTTAAAGAGGCTACATTGCAGCTGGAGGCTTTGGCTCAACAGTTCGCCTATAGCCATATTCTGGGCATTGAATCCCGTGGATTTATCTTTGGCACAGCCCTGGCCCGGCAAGCCCATAAAGGCCTGGCATTGGCCCGTAAACCGAACAAGCTACCCTTGGCCAGCCATCGA
Source organism: Polynucleobacter sp. 39-46-10 (assembly GCF_002282275.1). Taxonomy (NCBI): domain Bacteria; kingdom Pseudomonadati; phylum Pseudomonadota; class Betaproteobacteria; order Burkholderiales; family Burkholderiaceae; genus Polynucleobacter; species Polynucleobacter sp. 39-46-10. The sequence goes on from NZ_NCJB01000023.1 coordinate 18,494, forward strand.
GAATCTTATGGCCTGGAATACGGCTCTGATTCCCTGGAAATTCAGCAATCCACTTTGCCAGCAGGTGTGCGTGTTTTGATTGTGGATGATGTTTTAGCAACTGGCGGAACCATCATCGCAGCTAGAAATTTACTGAGAAAGGCTGGCTTTGAAGTAGCTGGCGCCCTCACCTTACTGGAAATCGATGGCTTGAAAGGTGGTGAGATCTTGAGCCAAAACGGGATAGCTAATAAAACAGTCTTGGTTGCTTAATTTATTGCTTAAGGGCCAGCTAGAGAAGGCTCTTAGCCCCCTTGAGAAGTTTGACGGCGCCCCAGCCTACAGCAAGCACCTTACTGGCCAACTTAGGCTTGTAGTGGGCTAGCACGGCAAATGCGCTAGTCCACAGAATGGGCGTGCTCTTCATGAAATTAAAAGCATCAATACCCTTATCAGCCCATGACAAGGGCTTTTCTAGCGGCTCAAAATGCAAGGCAAATTCAGCGCGTTCTTGGGCCGCCCGCTCATGTAACTCCCTTTGCCGGGCCTGAAGTCTAGCTAGCTTTTGGCTCATTATTTAGAGAGCTCCTGGCGGTCTTTAGCTAACTCAGTAATCGTTGCATCAAATAATTTAGGCATAGTCTTGAGTGAGCGTAAAACTATCAAAGCAAGAATGCACCCCACCGCTAAGAAACCGCACGTCAGCAAGCTTAGCGCCAAGACCCGATCAGTCTCCCAACTATAAATCACAATGAGTAAGGCTAGCATTACCAAGCCAAAGAATAAGAAAAACAATGTACAGATCACCATCACTAAAAGACTCAGAAACTTAGTGCGCGCAATCTGTACATCAGTCGAGATCAACTCCAGACGAGTCTGAACAATAGACGCTCCGGTGGAGACGAGATTCTTTAGCGAGGAGAAAAGATTTTCTTGTGACATGTATTCCTAGCGGCGACGAATAAATAGACCAAGCAATAAGCCAATCCCGGCAGCAACGCCTACTGCTTCCCAAGGATTTCTGTGAACAAACTCATCAGTGCGCTCAGCAACGACTTTAGCCTTTTCAGTCACAGTGCCCTCAACTGAGGAAAGACTTTCTTTTGCGCTATTAAGAGTCTCCAAAGCTTTTGAACGAATTGCCCCAAGTGGGCCATCATCATGGTTTGCCGTTGCCTTAATGAGATCCTCAGCGTCCGCCATGAGCGCCTTGAAATCACCAATTAAATTTTCGGAATTGATTTGAAGCTCTTCGTGCACAGTTGTTGATTTTTTAGCAGTCATTACCACTCCTTGCTGATGCCACCGAATTTGATGGATAAGCCCATTCTAAGCAATTCCAACAGAGATCACAGTATTAATACCGTCATACCTGCATTACCTTCCTTAAAGTGCTTGAGATAGGCCTTTAATCCAGGCCTCCTTCTCAAAAGGGCATGGTAAGCCTCGCTACCAAACGCAGTTTGCTCACCAAAATAGTAGTCATCAACCCGATCTGAGAAATAGTTGTTATCTAGGGCGTCATGAACCGCCCACTTAATCTTGCCACCCTCACCGCTAGCCCCATAACCATGTATCAAGATGATTGCCTTCATTCCGACCTCAGAGGCCCGACGAAGCCCAATAGTGAGTCGATCCAAAGCTTCTTCTGCGCTTGGACTATCGAGCTTTAAATTGAGCACCATCGTATCGCTATGCGGAATAGGAAGATCCTCGCTGCCGCATTGACGACATTCCCCCATCATTCCCCTGGGGTTGCCACATTCTGGGCACTCAAATGAATGGGTCATCAAACGCCTTTATAGAAGATTAAGGACAACCCATTCATGACAAGTTAAGAGCAATACTTTGCTTCTAATGCGGATGTGGTGATCACTTGATCGTCAACCATTCGGTTTAAGGTCAATTGAGCTGCATCCTTATTTTCTTGCACCTTCAGATTGATATTAATCAGGCCAGCCACATCCTTGCGGATGGAAGTATTGCCATATCGCAATCCCTTTAATGTCGAAACCGCTTCAGCTGAAATCTTGCACTGCTGACTCACCAATTCAGAAGAATCAGATGAGGTATTTGCATATGCAAATGCAGCTACGGAGATTGAGGCAACAGCTAATAGAGTTTTTTTCATCTTATTTCCTTAATTTGTGACCACATGTTGGACAACAACCTGAATCTTTTGCTTTTGTTTTTCTTAAGGCGGCGTAGACACTAGATTCTGAAATTTCCATCTTTCTAGCGGCTTGAGCTGCGGTCAATCCCTTCCCTATCCAATCTAAAGCTTGATGTGTTTTTGGTATCGCTCTTCTCATTTCACCTCCTTTAGAAGCACTATACCACAGAAGTTGTGAAGTTGTGAACTTTAGTAAAGATATTTAAGCATGTACTGGAAAGGCTCGTAGGATTAAAAAGTTGAAATGGAAGCGATAGCTTGCTGGGAAGTTGCGAGGGCGACCTGCGAATAGACAATAAAAAAGCCCCGGTTAAGGGGCTTAGTTATTTGTCGTGCCGGCTCAAGCAGTTAAATCACAAGGATTTTGGCGGAGACGAGAGGATTCGAACCTCCGATCAGAGTTTTAGCCCCGATGCTCCCTTAGCAGGGGAGTGCCTTCGACCAGCTCGGCCACGTCTCCCTGCTTGATGCCTTTACAACGACCCACAGTTTAACGGATTCCGTTGACTGCGGGGTTTTACTGCAGTTTTAAAGCGTTTACAGCGTATTTTCACTGCTGATCCAGCTCGAAAGCCTTATGTAGAGCGCGTACAGCTAACTCCATATATTTCTCATCAATCACAACAGAAATCTTGATTTCGCTGGTAGAGATCATCAGGATGTTGATGCCCTCTTCTGACAATGTACGAAACATTTTGCTGGCAACGCCAACATGGGAGCGCATACCAACACCTACTACAGAAACCTTAGACACCTTTGGATCACCAGTGATTTCTTTGGCTTCAATATGGGATTGGACATTATTCTTCAGCAAGTCCAAGGCTTTTTGGTAATCAGAACGTGGAACTGTAAAGGTGAAGTCTGTCTTACCTTCAAACGACTGGTTCTGAATAATGATGTCCACATCAATATTGGCATCCGCAATCGGACCCAGAATTTGATAGGCGATACCTGGGCGATCAGGGACCCCAAGAACGGTAATTTTTGCTTCATCACGCGCAAAGGCGATGCCGGAAATAACTGCGGCTTCCATGGTGCTGTCCTCTTCAAATGTAATCAAGGTGCCCGACTTCATCTCTTGATCAAGGGGCATCAACGGATCTGTCAGTGATGACAGAACACGGGTTTTAACTTTGTACTTACCTGCAAACTCAACTGAACGAATCTGCAATACCTTTGAACCAAGACTTGCCATCTCGAGCATTTCTTCAAAGGTAATTTTGTCCAAGCGACGTGCATCTTCACAAACGCGCGGATCCGTCGTATAGACACCATCCACGTCAGTGTAGATTAAGCACTCATCAGCTTTGAGCGCTGCAGCCATGGCAACAGCAGATGTGTCAGAGCCGCCACGACCTAAGGTGGTGATGTTGCCGCCTGGATCAACACCCTGGAAACCAGTGACCACTACGGCGCGACCAGCATTCAGATCGGCAAGAATTTTCTTGTCATCAATACTCTTAATGCGCGCTTTGGTGAATGAAGAATCCGTGTGAACGGTTACCTGCCAACCGGCATAACTAACTGCATCAACACCTTCACGTAGCAATGCCAAAGCCAACAGGCCAGAACTCACTTGCTCACCTGTAGAGGCGATTTGATCCAGTTCGCGTGGATTTGCATCTGGATTGATATCTTTAGCCAAACCAAGCAAACGATTGGTTTCTCCAGACATAGCTGAAGGCACCACAACTACCTGGTGACCTGCACGCATCCACTTAGCAACGCGTTTAGCGACATTCTGAATGCGCTCAACCGAGCCCATTGAGGTGCCACCATACTTATGAACGATAAGAGCCATAAAAACCGTCGTATTGTCTATTTACAGGGAATTACATTCCCTAGGGTCTAAAAGGGGCTTATTTTACAGGGTTTTTATCGTTCAAAACGGTGGGCATTGACAGTGGCTTGGTCTGGCGATACGATTGGTGTTACTAAAGTAACACCAGGAGACCCATATGAGCATTGTTAGCACAACCTCCCTCAAGCTCACCGAAGAAATAAAACTACAGGCTACAAATGCAGCTAAAGAACTGGGTATGACTCCACATGCATTTATGGTGGAAGCCATCAAGCAAGCCAGCATTAACGCGGAAATACGCAGAAACTTCATTCAGCAAGCCAACATTGCTCGTGAAGGGGTTATCAAGAATGGTAAGGTCTTCGAATCAGATAAGGTTTTTGAAGCAATGAAATCCCGTATCGCAGGAAAAAAATCTACATTGAAAGTTAGCAATTGGTAAGAATTGTTTTTGCTCCCCAAGCACTTGATGATTTAGAGCGACTTACTGATTTCCTAATTGAAAATGACAAAAGTGCCGCACTTCTCACCATTGAATTAATTGAAGAAGCTGTGAAAATTCTAGCAAGGCATCCACTTCTTGGCCGACTCTGCGATATCCACCTAAGAGAGTTGGTGATATCACGTGGAAAGAGTGGCTATATTGCCCTCTATAGCTTTGAGGAGTCAAAAAATATGATTCTCATCAATGCCATTCGCCACCAAAAAGAATCGGGTGGGATTTATTAAGTTAAAGCAATTCCCAGCAAGGCAATACTCTTTTTCCGTATGCAACTAAATGTGAGTAACTCACACCTACCCCAGCAACCGCTACGAGCTGGTCGTTGATATAAAGCAATGGCGCCTGCCGCTCCCAAGGCGGGGTATCTGACTCTTGAAATAGGTTCTTAAGCGTTTTACGTGGCGTGTTGGGCTTGACCTGAATCTTTTCCGCCCCTTGACGCACTCTTTCTTCAACGAGACCTTTCTCTAGGGCTGCATTTACCCAGTCGGCTGGTAAACCAAGTGATTTGCTCCGTGCAGGGATAGCCTGAAATATCCACCGTCCGGTATTGGAGTAGACGACCTGCAATCGATCGCGCCAGAGATGAATACTCACCCCATCATGCTGCCATTCCAAACTCGAACCTGCTTTTACCGACATCAGATCCTTCCACCAAGACTCAAGACGTTCTTGGGATGGCATCGCTAAATCATTGAGCCTGAGCCAATGACGCATCAGATTATTAGCCGCAGGTTTGTCTGTATTGGCAAGAGTCAGGAGCTGTGCCAACTTTAATTGATTGGCCTGAAGAATTTTTTTGCCATCTAGCTCGGCTAAGCGATCGAGCAGCACTTGAGAATGAGCAAGCAAGTCAGCACTGCGAGCCAAGTTGGCAATTGCTCCAGGCTGAATTTTCTCCAGCCTCGGAATGATGTTTTTACGAATAGCATTACGGCGATAGCGCGTATTTTGATTGCTAGGGTCTTCCACCCATTTGAGTTTGTGTTCTTTGGCATAAACCTCTAACTCTGCCCTGCTTTGACTAAGCAAGGGTCGCCAGAAAGTTATTGGGTTAACTTGGTTTGCGTTTGCGCGATGGAGGGGCATACCAGAAAGACCTGCTACGCCAGAACCTCGAAGAAGTTGCAGGAGCACGGTTTCTGCTTGGTCGTTTTGATGATGGGCAAGCAACAGATCTTCGATGCCATGTTCAACACATAAGTCAGTGAGGGCCTCATAGCGCTCTACCCTTGCCCTGGCTTCAATATTGCCCTGAGATTGATCAGCGAAATGCAATAGACGAAAGTCAAAATGTACTTGATATTTTTTGGCTAGCCTTTCGCAGAACTCCAGCCACTGATCAGCAGGCCTTTGAAGTCCGTGATGAATGTGAAATACCCAAACTTCAGTTGGATTATTTGAATTTGCATGGACTGCCTTGCAAACAGTATCGAGCAAGACAACCGAATCAAGTCCGCCACTTAAGGCAAGACCAATACGTCTGGTTGCTTTTGTGGCTACTTGAGAGGCTGCCTTAGGACTTGGCTTCGATTTCCTTGAACTTGCCATAACTCATCAAGCGTTCATGGCGACGCTCAAGAAGCGCATCCACTTTCATACCATCAAAGGTTTTGAGGGAATCAGCCAGAGCCTTGCGCATATTATTCATCATGGTTTCGTAATCACGATGTGCACCACCAATTGGCTCGGCAACGATCTTATCGATCAAGCCGATAGCTTTTAAACGTTGTGCAGTCAGGCCCAATTGCTCAGCAGCCTCTGGCGCCTTATCAGCAGTCTTCCAAAGAATAGATGCACAGCCTTCCGGTGAAATCACGGAATAAGTTGAGTTTTGTAACATCAACACTACGTCACCCATGGCAATGGCAAGCGCACCACCAGAACCACCTTCGCCAATAATGGTGGCAATGATTGGAACTTCTAACTCAGCCTGAACATAGAGATTGTGGCCGATTGCCTCGGATTGATTGCGCTCTTCTGCATCAATACCTGGAAAGGCACCTGGCGTATCGACAAAGGTGAATACTGGTAATTTAAACTTTTCTGCCAAGCGCATCACACGCTTCGCTTTGCGATAGCCTTCTGGACGACTCATTCCAAAGTTTCTTAATGCGCGCTCTTTAGTATCGCGACCTTTTTGATGACCGATCACCATGCAAGGCTGGTTATCAAAACGCGCTAAACCAGTAATAATGGATTGATCATCAGCAAAATTGCGATCGCCATGAAGCTCATGAAAATCTGTGAATAAAGCGCTCACGTAATCTAATGTATAAGGACGCTGTGGATGACGAGCAACTTGAGAAACTTGCCAAGGACTTAAGTTGGCATAAATATCTTTAGTCAGCTGCTGACTTTTTTCGCTTAGCGTTTTGATCTCATCAGAAATATCTACTGATGATTCATCTTGTACAAATTGCAGCTCTTCAATCTTTGACTCTAGTTCAGCGATTGATTGCTCAAAATCCAGGAAAGTCGTTTTCATAGCTTGATTTTAATATTCAACGGCGATGGGGTCGAGACTTCTCCACATATACCAGGTTGCAACCGTACGCCAAGGGGCCCAATTTGCAGCCACTTCACGGGCTTCATGCCTGCTAACTGGCTCTCCGCTGAAGTAATTGAGGGAAATAGCCTTAATGAGGCCGGCATCATCCAAAGGGAGAATATTGGGCCTCACCATATTGAAAATAAGGAACATTTCAGCAGTCCAGCGCCCAATACCCCGAATTTCACACAATTCTTTAATGATGGCCTCATCTTCCATGCCCTTCCACTGATTGGCATGTAAACGGCCAGAATCGAAGT
>NZ_NCJB01000024.1:0-19112 GCF_002282275.1 Polynucleobacter sp. 39-46-10
CTCTTGAACTACCTTTAGCTTGAACTGCTTACTGTACTTGCTCATAAAACAAAACCCCCTTGGTTGGACATAAGGTCCAACTTTTGGGGGTCAGTTCACTCGGGTGGCTTTTTACATTTCCTCACACCAGCTTTGCAAGATATCAATCAGTCCAAGTTGGATGCTTATCCATCACCGAATGAAATAAATCCGACTCAAGATGTTGATTGAGCCATTTCTTGAGGGAGTTAAATGGCAACTCTTCAAATTGTTGAGGATTGACTGCAGCAAACTGCCTGATAAACGGAAAGATGGCGACATCTACCCAGGATATTTTGTTACCCAGTAAGAACGGGTTAGCTTGGAGGAGCGTCTCCATCGGGTGGAGCATGAGATCAATAGCATCATTCAACACATCATTTTGATGCAGATCCGGAAATCGATTTGGGTACTTATATTGATCCAATAGAACCTTGAATGGGCCATCATTTTTTTTAATCCATTCTTGGGACGCATCCTCATCGACGTCTATCCAGCCATCTGGGTCGGACTTCTCTAGAGCCCAACGCATAATATCCACACTTTGATCCAAGACCAGTCCATCAGCGCATAAGACTGGAACCGTTCCCTTGGGTGATACAAGCAACATGGATTTCGGCTTGTTTCTGAAATCAATTTCCCTTTGCTCAACCTCAATGCCAGCGTATTTCAATCCCATACGAGCCCGCATTGCATAAGGACATCTTCGGTAAGAGTACAAAATTGGAATCATTTAATCTCGCAGTATTCCGGAGAGAATACCAAAGGAAATTGACTCACGCTAACTTGGAATGATATTGCCCCATCAGTCTCACAACAGGCGTGGCAATTGGCCGAACTAGAACGAATTATTGTCCTTGTACCGCTTTCGACATGCACCCAGATAGAGCGCCAAAGATTTGATGAGCCTGTTTTGTTGGTATCACTCTTTTTTTACGCCCATCATCTTGGGAGACAAGCTGGATATAGCCAATTGAGAGTAGGTTTTTCAGGCGCCCATGAAGGGTTGCTTGGGAACCTATTAGGTGCAACTTTAGTAGGTCACCAACCAAAATAGATTGGCCAGCATGGTCATCCAGCATGATCCTATTGAGCAAATGTTTTTCGATTGAATCCAAACTCCGGATTTTACTTTTCGAGTTCAGTACTTCAACCAACTTTAGAAACCGAATGTACACATTAGGTTTATTCATCACTTCATGCTACTCCCTTAATTTGCTATTTAAATAACTTAGCAATATTGTCGTGCGCCCAAGACATTAAATCTTGATTTTCATCTTTCTTCAGCTCCGCCATAAGGCTAGGACTCAAGGTAATAGCCCCATCTTCATTTGATGAAAATGGAATGTTTTCGTATGGATAGCGCTTATCGGCCCCATGCAAGTCGTGGACTATATCCAACAACTTAATGGCACGCTCAGAATGAAGATCATCAGATGAACTCATATACACCACTCCTTATGATTAATTTGACTTGATATCTATCAGACTAAGAAAGGTGGGGCAATCAGTCTGTACGCTATCGAACATATATTTCCATTCCAGCGCTAAATGTTTTAAATAACCAGCCCTGAAACGCGATGCCAAAAATAACTGTACCCACCAAATAGCAACCGCCCTCAGGTGGTGGTTTGGACCATAAAGGCAATACTTACATTTTCAGGTCATGCCAAACACTGTTCAGAGCATTATCAACATTGAACCCATGCAGCTTGATCTAGCAAACTCCTTAACTTTGCCTTTAACTTCTATGATGTGACCTTTATTTTGAGCTTTGCCCATGCTGAACACCCTGTAAAGGTTTAGATAGCAGAACTTTTAACTGCTAGTCCCTGTTAACTATAAAAAGAATTCTGAATACCCTCTTAGGCGCATATCGCTCTTCACGGAAGTGAGGTTTGGAACGATTTTTACTAGAAAAACGGCCTATTTTTTACTTATCTAGGCATCAACTATTGATCTAATAAATAGATCATTAATATCTAAATTATTCATTATGCAAATAAATAATTAGTCTCTAGAATGGTCTCTGTTGTGAATCAACTATTTTATTTTTTACAGGAGAACCCTATGTCTTTAATCAACACACCAGTAATCCCATTTAAAACCCAAGCTTTCCACAATGGTAAGTTTGTTACTGTTTCCGATGAGTCCCTCAAAGGCAAATGGTCTGTATTGATTTTCATGCCAGCAGCTTTCACATTCAACTGCCCAACAGAAATTGAAGATGCAGCTGATAACTATGCTGAGTTCCAAAAGATGGGTGCAGAGGTTTACATCATCACTACTGATACTCATTTCTCACATAAAGTGTGGCACGAGACTTCACCTGCAGTAGGTAAAGCAAAGTTCCCATTGGTTGGCGATCCAACACACACATTGACACGTGGTTTTGATGTACATATTGATGAAGAAGGCCTTGCACTGCGCGGCACATTCATCATCAATCCAGAAGGCGTTATCAAAACAGCTGAAATCCACTCAAACGAAATCGCTCGCGATATCTCTGAGACATTACGCAAGCTCAAGGCTGCTCAATACACAGCCGCTCACCCAGGTGAAGTTTGCCCAGCTAAGTGGAAAGAAGGCGCAGCAACATTGACTCCATCTTTAGACCTTGTAGGCAAGATCTAAGCATCAAAGTTAGCTTCAATTAGTAGTCAATAGACTCTCTTCGGAGAGTCTATTGGGCAGGATGAGTGGTAGGAGCCCTGCCCAATAGACTCATCAAGATTAAATACTCAGGAACACATCATGCTAGATACCAACATCAAGGCCCAACTCAAGACCTATTTTGAAAAAATTGAGAGCCCTATCGTTTTAGAGGCTACTTTAGACGACAGCGCTCAGTCAGCTCAGATGCTGGAGCTGTTAAACGAGGTTGCCGAGCAATCCTCCAAGATCACAGTAAAGACTGCCGGTAGCAGCAAAAATATTCCTAGCTTCACCGTAAGCAAAGTGGATGACGTTGCTCGCATCGCTTTCTCAGGCCTACCAATGGGCCATGAGATGACCTCCTTCATCTTGGCTATTTTGCAAACTAGCGGTTATCCACCTAAAGTGGAGCAAGATGTAATCGAAAGCATTAAGGGCCTGGAAGGTAAGAAGCGCTTTCAGACTTTCATTTCATTGTCATGCCATAACTGCCCTGACGTTGTGCAGGCCTTGAACCTCATGGCTGCGTTGAACCCAAACATTGAACATGAAATGATCGATGGCGCCCTCTTTCAGGGCTTGGTAGATCAATACCAGATCATGGCTGTGCCGACAGTCATTCTGAATGGTGAAGTGTTTGGCCAAGGCCGTATGAGCGTTGAAGAAATTGCTGCCAAGCTCGATACCAATTCTTCAGCACGCGATGCAGAAAAATTGAACGCTAAAGATGCCTATGATTCTTTAATTATTGGCGGTGGTCCAGCAGGCGCTTCGGCAGCGATCTACTCTGCTCGTAAAGGTATCAGAACTGGTGTGGTAGCTCAGAAATTTGGCGGTCAGGTTGCCGATACCGTTGGTATTGAAAACTTCATCTCTGTTAAGGAAACTGAAGGTCCAAAATTAGTAATGGCTCTTGAGCAACACGTCAAAGAATACGAAGTTGATTTAATGAATCTACAGACTGCCAAAAGCCTCAGTAAGACTGGTGATGAAATTGCAATCACTCTAGAAAATGGCGCTGTTTTGAAAAGTAAAACCGTTATTTTGAGCACTGGTGCACGCTGGCGCGAAATGAATGTACCAGGCGAGCAAGAGTACCGTGGTAAAGGTGTGGCTTACTGCCCGCACTGCGATGGCCCTCTGTACAAAGGCAAGCGCGTAGCGGTGATTGGCGGAGGAAACTCTGGAGTTGAGGCTGCAATTGATTTGGCAGGAATTGTGAACCACGTTACTTTGGTTGAATTCGATACCAAACTCCGTGCCGATGCTGTCCTACAAAAGAAATTAAACAGTATGCCTAACGTCACCATCATTACCAATGCGTTGAGTAAGGAAGTTTTGGGAGCAGATGGCAAGGTAACCACCTTGCGATATGAAGATAGAGCTAATAATCAGATGCATGACATTGCACTTGAGGGCATCTTTGTTCAAATTGGCTTGCTACCCAATACTGACTGGCTCAAGGGCGTGATTGATTTATCCCCTCGCGGCGAAGTGATCATTGATCAGAAGGGTGAGACATCCATGCCAGGTGTATTTGCTGCCGGTGACTGCACTACCGTGCCTTACAAGCAAATCATCATTGCAATGGGTGAAGGCGCTAAAGCATCACTCTCTGCTTTTGATTACTTGATTCGATCATAAGATCCAAAAGTAGTCTTTGGATACAAAAAAACCCCGATCTCTCGGGGCTTTTTCTTTTCCAGCCAGAAGGGGATTATGTATTACACCCTCTCCACTTGGGCTTGGTGCGCCATCTGCAGCAACTCCGCCAAATGCTTTACCTTGCGTCCAGTCTCTTGCTCAATCTGCTCTCTGCAGCTAAAGCCATTGGTGAGAATGATGGTTTCTTGATCAGCAGACCGGACGGCGGGTAGCAATACCAACTCGCCCACCGCTTTGGATATCTCGACGTGTTCTGGATTAAATCCAAATGAACCCGCCATGCCACAGCAACCACTATCAATGTAATCCGCCTTAGCACCCAAGGCAGCTAATAAGGCTACATCACCTTTAGTGCCAAACAAAGATTTTTGGTGACAATGTGAATGCACCAGGATATTGCGATCTAAGGGTGGCGGTGTGTAGCCCTGCTCGTGCAAAAAATCTCCCAGCAAATACGTACTAGATGCCAAGCGTTTCGCCCTTGGATCGTTCGGGAAAAACTTTAATAACTCATCTTTAAATACCGACATACAGCCTGGCTCAAGACCCACAACCGCTATCGGTGCATCTGGGTTTGCTTGAATTTCACTGCCGATTGCATCCAAAATCTTCTCGAGCTTTTGCTTGGCAAGATCCAGGTAACCAAAGTCGTACAAAGGACGACCGCAGCATAGCGGCGTCTTTGGTAATGTTGCCTCAAAGCCAGCATGCGCTAGCACCTCAACCGCCGCATTGGCAACTTCAGGATGAAAATGCTCACAGAAAGTATCTACCCAGAGGATCACCTTCTTATGGCCAACACTGGCAACCTTGGATTGCTGAAATTGCTTTCTAAAGGATTGGCTTGCAAACTTAGGTAGGCTGCGCTCTTGCGCTACGCCACCAACCCATTTAGCAAGACTAGAAATTACTGGTGTTTGCATGACCCCGTTAACGAGCCAAGAGAACTTGCTGGCTAGGGGAGCCCAATCACCGATGCGACCCATTGTCAGCGCCTGACGAGGCCGGCTATTGGTCTCGTGATAGTGGGATAAGAACTCCGCCTTATAGGATGCCATATCCACGTGAGCAGGACAATCGCTCTTGCAGCCTTTACAGGATAGGCAAGTATCAAGAGCTTCCTTAAGCTCCTTACTTTCCCAGCCATCCTTAATCACTTCGCCCTGGAGCATCTCCCAGAAGAGACGTGAGCGTCCACGGGTAGAGAAGCGCTCTTCTTTAGTAGCGCGATAGCTTGGACACATGGTGCCGACTTTTTCACTACGGCACTTACCCATACCAACACAACGCTCCACTGCTCTCTGAAATCCATTGCCCTCTTGGCTCAAGAAATTGAGGCGCGTCTTCATATTGACGACTTTGTACTCTGGGCCCATGCGCAGGTTTTCATCTACGCGATAAGGGTGAACTACTTTTCCTGGATTGAGTTTGTTTTGTGGATCCCAGATGCGCTTGAACTCATGCATTGCACCCATCAACTCTTCACCGAACATAATCGGGAGGAATTCTGCCCTGGCCTGACCATCGCCATGCTCACCTGTGAGTGAGCCGCCAAACTCTACAACCAAGGTTGCAGCATCACGAATAAAAGATCTGAATTTGGCAACACCTTCTGCAGAACGCAAGTTAAAGGTGATGCGCGCATGAATACATCCATCACCAAAGTGTCCGTAGAGTGAAGTTTGGTAATCATACGAATCTACTAGCTTCTGGAAAGCCCGTAGGTACTCGCCCAAACGTGCTGGATCGACTGCGGCATCTTCCCAGCCCACTACGGGATCAGGGGAATTTGGATCAATTGATAGGTGGGTCGCAGATGCTCCATTCTCCCGAATAGACCAAATCCTTTTTTGCACTAAGGGATCAGGCTCAAGCCAAGTCGATGGCTGAGGACCTTTTGTTCTTGTCTTGAAATACTCCTGGGCTTTTTCGGCCTGAGCTATTGCACCCTCTACAGTATCGTCACCAAACTCAACAACTACCCAGGCATTGCCGGGAGGAAGTAAATCAATTTCCGCTTTTGCTAAATTACGTTGCTGCAAGCCGCGAATGATTTTGTAATCTAAGCCCTCAATTGCAATGGGATTAAAGGACTGATATTCAGGTACAGCATCGCCTGCCAAATAAATATCATCAAAGCCCAATACCAACACTACGCGCTTGGCAGGACTTTTCACTAATCGGACTTTCGCAGCCAAAGTGAGAGCACAGGTACCTTCAGTACCCACTAAAGCACGGGCGACGTTAAAACCGTTCTCCGGTAACAGCTGATCTAAGTTGTAACCAGAAACACGACGCTTAATGTTCGGAAAGCGTGCTCGAATCAAATCAGCATAGCGATCACGCAAGTTCAGCAAGTCTTGATAGATCTGACCTTGACGTCCACCAGCAGCAATGATGTCTTGCAACTCTTGATCGGAGGTTGGCCCAACCCAAAAGCGCTCGCCATCATAGGTCAGAATTTCTAAAGCCTCGGTATTTTCGAGTGTCTTACCCGCCATAACTGAGTGGGCGCCACAAGAGTTATTGGCAACCATGCCACCCAAAGTGCAACGGCTGTGTGTAGAAGGGTCTGGCGCAAAAGTTAAACCATGCAGCTCAGCAGCATCACGCAAGGAATCACAAATTACCCCTGGCTCAACAGTTGCGTTGCCAGCAGTTGGATCCAAAGCCAGAATATGGTTGCAATACTTCGAAATATCGAACACCACAGCGTTATTCACTGTTTGACCATTCATGGAGGTGCCAGCGCCACGCATCAAGACCGGGGCCTTATTGCGATGACAGATCTCAATGCCTTTTACAAATTCTTCGGTATTTCTAGGGGTAACAACCCCGATCGGAATTTGGCGGTAATTGGAGGCTTCTGAGGCGTAAACGGCCTGATGGGCTGTATCAAAATGAACAGAGCTTCCAAGAGCTGCTGTTAGCTCAACATTCAGTTTTTCCCACTGAGAAATACCGCCCATGATTATGTCCCTTATTCGTTCTAATGCCCCTTTTGGGTCTCTGCCATTCTAGCAATTCTTTGCAATGTATGACTTGTATGACCTCATATCAAACGTGAGCCCCAGGCGAAATAATCAAGCCGAATAATGTCCAGCAAAAAGTTTCAAGCTAATGAATAATCTACCCATGAATACAAAACCAAAGGTTCTCGCATTCGATGTATTTGGCACAGTAGTTGACTGGCATGGCTCCATAGCCGCTGAGGTCGCTCGCCTAGGGCTCCAAGCAGATCCTGACGCTTTCGCTACAGCCTGGAGACAAGGCTACAGGCCGGCCATGGCTCGGGTACGCTCCGGAGATCTGCCATGGACCAAGATTGATGATCTCCATCGCATGATCCTAGATGACGTTCTGAAAACCTTCCAAATCAATTCCTTATCTGAGGCGCAAATACAGGACCTCAACCTCGTATGGCATCGACTCAATCCTTGGGCAGAAGCTGTTGAAGGTCTACATCAGCTCAAGAGTCAATTCACAATTGTGACCCTCTCTAATGGCAATATGGGTTTACTGGCTAATATGGCTAAAAATGCAGGTTTGCCTTGGGATCTCATTCTTTCGGCAGAGGTTTTCCGCCACTACAAACCAGACCCCGAAACTTACTTGGGGGTAGCAGAGACCTTTAATCTTTCTGCTGAACAAGTCATGCTAGTTGCAGCACACAAGGATGATCTCGAAGCTGCCCACGCCTGCGGATTGCAAACTGCCTTTATTGAGCGTCCATCGGAGTTTGGTAAAAATCATTTACGAAATGATCTGTATGTAGAGCAATTTACTAATTACCATGCGAAAGACTTTCTGGATCTTGCACGCCAGTTAAGCGCACCAGATCCAGTTCAACTCTAGACGTATTCAGCAACCTCTACGAGGTTATTGTCTGGGTCACGTAAGTAGACCGAGCGAATTGGACCAAGAGCGCCTCGCCTAGGTACAGGGCCGACATCAATGGCAACGCCCTGCTTCTGAAGATGCGCTATAAAGTCATCCAATGGAATTGCTGAAATCAGACAAAAGTCTCCCGAACCAATCGTGGGGACTTTAGCTTTTGTAGGCGTTTCTGTGTCTTTATCTTGAAGGTTGATTTTTAATTGCCCAAAGCGCAATGAATAACGCGGCTGACCTTCTGGTCCAGTAAAAAACTCTCGCTCGAAACCCAAAGCTTTTTCATACCACTGTGTAGTGAGCTCAATATCCGTCACGGTCAAAACAATGTGGTCAATGCGGTCGATAATATTCTTCACAACAATCTCCAAGATAATTGGTAATGTTTTAGTACATCACTCAAATCATCATACCGAAGAATTTAGAGGTCTATCTAGGTCGATGTCTTAGAGATAAAGAAAGCCTTAGGAACCTCGGTGCACCAAACTACACCGTCCCCCACTTGACCTGTTTGGCAAATAGTCACGATACGGTCCATAAAGATCTCTGCAACCTCATCATTACAAACAATTTCAATCTTCACTTTTGCCGAGTAATCTGTGAGCTCGTCTTTGATATTGAATTTAGCGGTTCGATTAGGCGCGCTACAGCCCTCAACCTTGGTCACTGTCATACCTGGAAATCCTGGGGTTTCCAGCAAGGCTGTTCTCAGAGCGGCTAATTTATTTGGGCGAATGACCGCCTTCACTTCAATCATGCTTCCACCTCTTTATCTTCAAACCATCTATACAAGACGGGGAGTACTAGCAATGTTAATGCGGTTGAGGTAATTAGCCCTGAAATTACCACTGCGGCTAGCGGACGCGTCACCTCGGAGCCCGGACCGCCAGAGAAGAGCATCGGCACCAAAGCCAGCATAGCAACTGAAGCAGTCATCATGACCGGCCTAAATCGATGTCCACAACCATGTAAGAGCGCATCTTCCATGGAATAGCCATCTTCACGCAATTGCTTAATGAATGAAATCAATACTACGCCATTGAGTACCGCAATACCCCAGAGATTAATAAAGCCAACCGCAGCTGGTACCGACAAATACTCTCCAGTTATAAATAGGCCAAATACACCACCAATCGAAGCAAAAGGTAAAACCAAAATAATCAATCCAGCCAAGCGCAATGACTTGAAGAGCATGAAGAGCAAGAAATAAATCGCCAGAATTGTTAATGGGATGATGATCATCAAACGCGCCATCGCACGTTGCATATTTTCAAACTGACCGCCCCACTGCAATGTATAGCCCTGCGGAAGCTCCACCTGTTTCGCAATCAACTCTTGCGCTTCTTTGACAAAGCCACCGAGATCTCGCCCATCAACGTTCACACCCACCACTAAACGTCGCTTGCCAGACTCTCGAGAGATCTGTGCCGGCCCATCGATAAGAGAAATATCGGCTAGATCACGCAACAACACCTGAGCGCCGTCTGGAGAATGCAAAATAATATTACTGATTGCATCTACGTTATCTCGGTAAGGAGCTGGATAACGCAACAGCAATGGGAATCTTCTCTCTCCCTCATAAACAGTGCTAGCTTGTTTACCGCCAATAGCGGTTTCAATCACATCATTCACATCAGAAACATTAATGCCATAGCGAGCGATAGCATCGCGATTAATAGTAATGTTCAGATAATTTTGTCCAGAGGCCTGCTCAATACGTAAGTCGTTGCTACCCTTCATTTTGGTCAAAATCTGACTAATCTGACCGCCTAACTTTTGCAGAATAACCAGATCATCACCAAAAATCTTGATGGCCACCTGGGAGCGGACGCCGGAAACCATTTCATCTACGCGTGCTGCAATTGGCTGTGAAATAGAGAGCTCAATACCCGGCAAAGTTTTTAATTTGTCACGAATCTGCTGGGCAATTTCTTCCTGGCTAAATTTGCGATCGCCAATAGGCTTCAGAGTGACGATCGGATCAGATTCATTTGGTTGACCAGGATCCGCAGGTGACTCACCCTTACCCAAGCGAGACACCGCCATCTTCACATCCGGGATAGTCATAATGCGTTTGATCGCCTCAAACTCCAGCTTGATTGATTCATCTAGAGAGATATTTGGAGCGCGCACGATCACTGGAGTAATGGAGCCCTCTTGCATCACTGGAATAAAGGCTTTTCCAAGCAAAGCAAATCCAATAATGCTGGCAACCAATCCTATCAAAGATCTTTTGACAACCAACTTTGGATTGGCAAGGCACCAATGAAGCCAGCGGTCATATGGAGCACGTAAACGAGCCACAATTTTTGTATCGTCCTCACTACCACCCTTCAAAATGTAAGAACAGAGAACTGGTGACAGGGTAAATGAAAGGATGAGTGAAATAGTCAGTGCAATGGCAATCGTAATCGCCATGGGGGCAAACATTTTTCCTTCCATGCCCTCTAAAGACAGAAGTGGCATGAAAACCAAAATAATGATGCCAACGCCAAACAGTACTGGAGTGCCAACCTCAGTAGCAGCCTCCAAAATAATACGAATCTTTGACTCACCGGTTTTCAGTCTCTCACCCATCTTGGCAAAGGTGTTCTCCACCACCACAACCGAGCCGTCCACCATGATTCCAATCGCAATAGCAAGGCCACCAAGTGACATGAGATTGGCAGAGATACCATAACGGTTCATCACCAAGAAGGTTAACAGCGGCGTCAGAATTAAGGTCGCAACCACAATGAGAGAGGAGCGGACGTCACCCAAGAATAGAAACAAAAGGATCACTACAAGAATGACGCCTTCAATTAATACTTTAGCCACGTTAAACATCGCAGCATTTACTAGATCCGTACGGTCATAGAAGGGAACGATTTGGAGACCATCCGGCAATAACTTACCCTCGTTAATCTCAGCTACTTTGAGCTTGATGCGATTGACCACTTCACGCGCATTACCGCCACGAATCATTTGAATAATGCCGGCTACACTTTCGGTATAGCCATTCTTGATGGCGGCACCCTGTCGAATTTCACTACCGATGGTGACTTCAGCCACATTCTTGACGTAGACCGGGATACCCTTTACTTCCTTGAGAATAATTTTTCCGATATCTTCAGGTTTGGTAACCAAACCCACGCCACGAATGAGATAGCGCTCCGCATAACTCGGTAGCTGTCCGCCCCCGGAGTTCGCATTGTTTCTAGCTAGGGCTTCATAAATATCACGAAGATCCACTTGATAGTGGCGCAATCTTTCTGGATTGACTAAGACCTGGTACTGGCGCGCGTAACCGCCCTGCGTGTTGATCTCAGCAACGCCTGCAATAGAGCGCAACATCGGACGCACAATCCAATCTTGAATCGTTCGACGCTCCTCAAGTTCCTCGACCGTCAACTGTCTATCCCCATCCGAAGGGTGATCGATTGTGTATTGATAGATTTCACCTAAACCAGTTGATGGAGGCGCCATGACGGGAGTGATACCCACCGGCATAGCAGAAGCTACCTCAATCAAACGCTCGGTAACCAGCTGCCTCGCAAAATAGAGGTCAGTCTTTTCTGTGAACACCAAAGTAATGACTGATAGGCCATTGCGATTGAGTGAGCGCATTTCAATTAAACCGGGCAAGCCCGTCATTCCCAACTCAATTGGGACCGTTACGAATCGCTCAACCTCTTCCGGGGACCTACCTGGTGCCTCTGCTGCAATTTGGATTTGGACGTTAGTCACATCCGGAAATGCATCCACTGAAAGACGCTTGGTTGCCAGCAATCCTGCAACGAATAGCACCAACGCAATGATGACAACCAATAAACGCTGCTGCAGCGAGAGACGAACAATTTTTTCAATCATGGTGATTAGCCGCCGCTCAACTGTCGCTTGCGTTCAGTATTCAGATGAAAGGCGCCATTGATAGCGATTTCCTGACCATCTTTCAAGCCAGAGATCACGGGACGATAACCCTTTCCCTCTGGTCCCAATTTCACGGTGACCATGCGATAAGTTTCATCATCTTCACGAATAAAGACATGATCACTATTGTCTTCGCGAATAACTGCGCTGGATGGCACCAATAATCTTTCGGTAGGCTGACTTTCAATCATCATGGTGGCTAACATTCCAGGCTTAATAAGACCATCTTTGTTGGGCACCTCCATTCTGACAACTACCGTACGAGTTTGTGGATTCACGATGGAATCTACGTGAGCAACGATGCCCTCAATCTCGGCGTTTCTGAGAGAAGGAATGATTAAGGTAATTTTTTGACCCTTATGAATCAAATAAGAATTGCTCTCTGGGATTTCTGAGACGGCCCATAGTGAGCCCAGGTCAGCAACAGTAAACAGGGCATCAGCAGGCTGAACCACCTGTCCTTTATTGATCTTGCGCTCAACAATCTCACCAGGAATCGTTGCAATAACATTATTAGTTGACTCAATCACACCCGATTTTGCTAAGCGATCAATACTAGGTTGATCCATTCCTTGAACACGTAACTGGTCATTAGCCGCCCGATACTCTGCCTTTGCGCTACTGGCTTCTGCTTCGCGCTTTTGTAATTCTGCTAAAGCAATCACGTCTTCTTTAAACAAAATTCTGGCACGGTTATCTGCTTGGTCAGCTAGCTGACTTGCACTCTTCGCCTTTAAAAAAGATAGTTGGGATTGCGTCAATTCTGTAGAGGTAATTTTTGCCAGAATGTCACCCTGCTTCACAATCTGACCCGGGATTGCCAAGATATCAGAAACACGACCTGTCACGTTTGCACCAATACGAGAAAGGAATAATTCATTGAAATCAATACGTCCAGATGCACGTAGCTCTTCCACAAAAGATCCTGTATAAATTCGTCCATCCGTAATCATGTTGCGCAAATCATTATTCACTATCACTACGTTAGGATCTTGTACAGATTTGATGCTCGGACTGCGATCAAATACGTTGAAATAATTTAGGATGATCAGAAAAAGACAGAACCAAGGGAAGTAAAAAAGCCCTTTTTGCATCCACTGAGGACTCTTATCGTATTGCCCAGCCACACGAGGCAAATGAGTAGTAAACCACTCGTGGGTCAGCATATAAAAATCATGCTGTCCTTTAATCACGATGGCCACCCACTCTTGCACATAGACTTTTGCAATCGCCAAATAGTGAGAGTACAAACTCTTTAATTTATCCTTCATTTCCGTGAACTCTTGATTCATTACTTTCCACTCTCAATTTTTGCAATCCACTCTGGAGTTGCCCTCAAACGTTGAATCTCAGTAACGACAGAGGCCAAATCAAAGCGAGCCTTGATTAAGTCATTACGAGCCACTCTAAATGTTCTTTGCGCATCCAAATACTCGAGCATTCCCCGCTCTCCGTAGCGATAAGAGACCTCTGCAATTCGTCGCGCACTTGATGCTAGCTGAACCACTTCTTGATCTAGTACCTTCACCTGATAACTAGTCATCTGATAAAGCTTGTAAGCTGTCTCTAATTGCTGCTCCAAGCTTTGGCTTTGGGCATTAAGTTGGTTCTTGGCTTTAGACGCATTGGCTTCCGCCTCAGCTATCTGACCACCCTTGAAGTCCCAAATAGGAATACTCACAACCAAACCATAAAGGCGGTCAGTAAAGTTGGGGTCGTTATATTGCTGAGCCTTAATAGATAGTTTTGGTAAGCGGGAGTTTTGCTCAAAGCTCAATTTGGATTCAGTTGCTTCCACCTCTGCTTTTGCCCTCTGCAACTCAGGGCTTTGGGCATGCAACTCACTCAGCAAGATGGGCAAAGCAGGCAAGGATTCGATCTTGACGGGTTGTGCAATCACCTCGAAGTCAGCAGGTAAGTTATGCCCAACGACCTGCCTAAGCTGACCTTTAGCCTGCTCCACCCTAAGCTTGCTAGATTCAGTATTGATTTGCGCATTGAGAAATTCGGTTTGCGCGCGAATCAATTCAAATCGAGCGGTCTCGCCAACGTCATAACGAATTTGCATGCGATCCCGAATTTGCTTTGTTAAACCCGAATCCTCTTCGGCAGCTTTTAATTCTGCCTCACGACGCATCAACTCATAAAAGCGTTGCTGCACTCTAGAAATCATTTCAATTTCAAAGGCGATACGAGTAGCCTCTGCAGCGCGCACATTGGCCTCTGCTGCATTTACCCTTGGATAGCGGGTGTAAGGCATGTCTAGAGGCTGCGTTACCGACCATGAAGAAACATTGCCCGTACTTAATCCGCTGGTCACATTCTTCTGCTGTCCTGTATTGACTTCAAAATCAGGATTTGGGATAGCCCGGGCTGTAGAAAGTTGCCCCCTGACCGCCCTGGATTGATCGCGAGCAGCCAAGACTTGAGGGCTCGACTCCAGCGCAATACTAATAAGCTCATTGATCGTGAGTGGCTTTTGACTTTGCGCACTGACTCCGCCCACGAACAGGATGCAGCCAGCAAGTATTGACAAAGACTTTAAGTGATTCATTTCGTCAATTTTAGAGAATAAATAAGATCTTTCATTATCCCGCTCAGCAAAGGCAAAAATACGAGAAATTCCCCAAATAAGGGATCTCAGCACGGTTTTGAGGGGGTAAATCAGGGCTTGGAGCTGCAAATTCAAAAGATAACCATTTATAAAAATTTAAATGGTCTTGCCTTGATATTGATTCACCCCTATACCGGACCCAAAGGTCGAACTGTCGGCATAGGAGACTCGGTTGACCGAGCAGGCTACTCCCCATATGTACAGACCTAATTAGATCATACTTATGACAAATATATTGAGTTGATAGTGAATTACCCATTAGTAGATTCATTTCAAAAAAAATGCCCTCAAAAGAGGGCAAAAAAGCACTACTAGATTAAAGTTAATCGATAACTACAGCCATCAAGGCGGTTGCTGCACCAGCGCCCAGGGCCGGAATCCCCCAACGTTCAAGGGCGGGTAATGAGCTACCCGTTACCACCTCAACAGGAATATCACTAATCTCTAGTAACTTGGCGGTAGTAGAGTTCTCAAACAATCTGCTCAAAGAGTTTTTCTTTGAAGTACCAATCACAATGCGATCGCATTCAAGTCGAATAGCTTCATCACGAATGGCATTACCTTTGTCACCGCATGCGTAAGTAAATGAAAAGTTCAGGCCTTGCTTCTCTAGATAGCTAGATGCGGATACTGCAGCCTGACTTGCACGCTCAGCATGCCACTCATCAATATTTTGCTTACTTAAGAATTTACTAATATGGCGATATAAGATCGGCTGCACATTGCACAGATGAAAATGTGCATTTGGATCTTTTCCATAAGTCCTTACAGCATGCTTTACTGCCATATCTGAATTTTTTGAACCATCCACAGGAATTAAAATTTTATTCATTTTGTTTTCTCCAAAATTAGGGGACTGCTCTTGTAACACCATACTTGCAGACTCCGGAACTACAACCGAAGGAGCAATCACACCTTCAAGCGCACGTCTACTTCTAATAAAGCCACTAGTTAACACACCCAATACAACTACCACTTGAATTACGTATTCCAGAGCCGGGCTTTGAGATGCAAGCCACTCTTGTGAGATAGGCTCAGAGATCATCATCTTTGCAGCCGTCCATGCCAGCACACCAGCACCCAAATAAGTTACCGAAGGGAAACGCTCAACCAGTTTTAGTATTTGTGTAGATCCCCAAATAACTACTGGGATGCTAATTAACAAGCCAAGCACAACCAGAACGTAGCTACCGTGTGATGCACCTGCCACAGCAAGTACGTTATCCAAACCCATAATGGCATCGGCAATCACAATGGTTTTCATTGCACCCCAAAATGTCGTGGAAGCATGACCATGCTCATCACCCTCTTGCACGGGATTGAGGAGTCGGTAAGCGATCCAAACCAGCAGCAGTCCGCCTACCAACATCAATCCAGGAATCTTGAGTAAATAGACTACCAATAGGGTCATGGCGCTGCGAACCACAATAGCGCCTACAGCACCCCAAATGATTGCTTTTTTCTGCAGATGTGCCGGCAAGTTTCTAGCAGCCATCGCAATAACAATGGCGTTGTCACCCGCTAGCACCAAGTCAATCACAATAATCGCCAGTAATGCCGAGAAAAATTCAGGGCTAAATAGTTCCACTTTTGTCTCCTAAAAAATCACCCATGAATTCCATGGATTTCTATGGAGTTAATTTAAGCTTATTTGCTATTAGGTAAAAGCAGATATATATTGATAATAATTTCGTAAAAAACTGATAATTAAAATGGTCTACAGCTACCGTCACCTTTACTATTTCTGGGTAGTTGCCAAGGAAGGCAGCATGTCCAAGGCAGCTGAGCGTCTTAATATCGCTATTCAGACCATTAGTGCTCAAGTACATGAATTGGAAAAATCGCTTGGATACCTGCTATTCAAGCCGGCTGGCAGGGGAATTGCCCTTACGGAATCTGGATTTGCCGCTCTAGAGATTGCTGATCAAATCTTCTTATTGGGCGAGCGACTACCTGAAGCCGTAAGAGAGGCGGCAAGCACTAAGAAAATAAAAATCACGGTTGGTGTATCCGACGGTCTACCAAAGCTAGTCACAAAACAGCTTCTAGAACCCATTCTCGAAAAAAATGATGTGCAACTGATTGCGCATGAGGGTGAATTTGAGGATCTTTTAGCAGACCTAGCCTTACATAGACTGGACATTGTCCTCGCCGATAGACCCGCCCCAGCCAACAAAAATCTTCACGTCTATAGTCAAGAAATAATTAAGTCACCCATTGCCTGGTTTGGCCCCAAAAAAGTACTGAAGCTATCCAAGAAGGCCTTTCCTGCATGTCTTGGCGATCTACCAGTTCTACTGCCAACCACCCACTCTAAGGTTCGTCACCTAATAGATCAGTGGTTTATTCAAAACGGAATCAACCCCAATATTGCAGGCGAGTTTGAGGATAGCGCCCTATTAAAAACGTTTGCAGCTAGCGGTCTCGGAGTATTTCCAGCAGGGGAGATCATCAAAAAGGATTTAAAGGAAACCTATCACATGGATATGATGGGCAAATGCAAAGATATTCATGAATATTTTTATGCCATTCGCCCAGACAAGAAAATCCAACATCCCCTAGTAGAGGCCATCATTAGAGGATAGGACCCTTGCAAGGAACCCGTAAACCAAAGGCTCCCAACCAAGACATGCCTATTTAGATTTTTTTCTTGATTCTGAGTTTGTAGATTTTTGGGTACCAGAAAACCGGCTCATATTTTCAACGTTCTTCTCAAAGCTCACAAATGAGTCTGCCATTGCAGCACGTATCAACTCAAAATTCTGCAACGCATTGTTGAAGGAAGCTTTAAATACAGAGGTGTAAGGCTCAGTTCCAGCTGGAGCGTTTTGCGTAGCTTCATTCACAAAATGAATTAAATCATGCTGCGATTCTTTAATCATGGCTTCTGCAATTTTTGCTAACTCCTTGTTGCCACTTGCTAAAGCTTGAAAAAGTTGCGCTTGATACTCGGCAACCTCTTTTGCGGCATCTTGCAACACTTCAGCATGCACATAATCAAACGCCGCTTTAGGGTCTTGCGTTTTCATGAGCTCTGCTACTTTAGCCTGCAACCGCGAAGAAAGCTCTTGAGCAGCTCGCTGGTTTAGCTGGGCGATCTCTTGGGCACTAGTCAGGGCAGCTTGGCCTGCTGCTTGTGCAGCCTTCATACCCTTAGCTTGATTTGCCATTGCACCTAAATCAAATGGATTACTGCTCATTTGCGCCCCCTTATTTAATCAGTGATTTTTCAATCTACTCCTGAATGCAGGCTATTGAGATAGAGAAATACCACTAGAGGCGAGCAGGAATGCAAAAGAGCGCCCTCAGGCGCCCTTTTTTGATCTCAACCTAGCCTAGATTGACTTAGCGTACGACGATATTGGCGCCCTGGCGCAATTGGGATAAGAACTCAAACTGCTTCTTCTGCATCAAGCCATTACGAATGGCTGCCTTAGCCTGCTCATATGTTGGAGGCTTGCCAGATTTTTTATCTTCCAATTTAATTAAATACCAGCCCTGGGGCATCTGAATCGGCGCCGGAGAAACCTGGCCCTTAGATAGAGTGACCAATACGCTAGCGATCTGCGGTAGAGTCTGCCCAGCTTGCACCCAACCTACAGCACCGCCCTGAACCTTATTTGGCGCGAGCGAAACACTCTTAGCCACTTTATCGAAAGACTCATCTTTTTTGATTCTGGCTAGAGCGGCTTGTGCATCAGCCTCAGTGGCAACGGCAATATCACTTACTTTGTATTCCACAATCATGCCCTGCGATCCCAAAGAAGTAATTTCACGGTTGTACTCGGCCTGGACATCCGCATCGCTCACTGGATTTTTTGACATATAAGTAGACAACTCAAGATCTGCTAAATAATTTTGGCGAATCAGAGCTAGCTGACTATTAGCCCGATCAGAATTTGCAAGCCCATCTTTATCTGCTTGCTGCGATAAGAGAGCAATTTCAATCATTTTTCCTAAAACTGCTTTGCGAAGCTCTGGAGAATCCTTTTGACCTTGAGACAATGCTGCCTGAATGCCTTGCTCAACAGCATCATTCGAAATGATGACACCATTAACAGAAGCGGCGGCATTGACTGGGAGTGCATCCTGAGCATATGAAGAGCCTGCAAAGCCGATTGCCAGCAAGGCACTAGCAAGAAAACGAATGGTATGGGATTTCATGAATAACTCTTTTCTAAAATGTAGAAGCAATATTAACAGTTAGCAGTCACTAAAAGGCGAAGGTTGCAGGAATTGGTTTAAAGGGTGCGGCTGATTCAGAGCCCTGCGCTTCGGCCTGCTCCTCGCCATCAGGATTTTTGATATAGCGAGAATCAAAAGGCGCATTCGGCTTCTGACTTACAGGCGGCCGCTCTAA
>NZ_NCJB01000317.1:0-2558 GCF_002282275.1 Polynucleobacter sp. 39-46-10
CGCTTCTTTCAGCGCCTCAGGTTTGCTAGATTTTGGATTATCCGGCGGACAAAAAACGGCAACAACTTCGTCACCTCGATCCAAAAAAGCCTCTAATGCCGCCTTACCAAAATCCGCACTTCCAATCAGCGCAACACGCATCTTAGATCACCTTATCGTGACGAAGACTAATCAACTCATCCGTTGAATAGCCGAGTTCGTGAAGGATCTCATCGGTATGCTCACCGAGTAGCGGCGAACGAGTTACATCCGTTGGGCTATCAGACATTTTGATTGGGTTACCAACAGTGAGGTATTTGCCGCGAATTGGGTGATCCACTTCAACAACAGTTCCAGTAGCGCGCAATGCCGGCTCTTCTGCGATCTCTTTCATCGACAAAATTGGACCACAAGGAATATCGTATTTGTTCAAGATATCCATGACTTCGAACTTCGTCTTTGTCATTGTCCATTTTTCGATTTCACCGAAAATTTCCATCAAATGTGGCAGGCGCGCCATTGGGGATGCAAATCGCACATCCGTAATCCAATCTTCTCGGTCGATTACCTTGCAAATCGCCTCCCAAACAGGGGCTTGTACGATGACATACATATAGGAATTTGGATCTGTTTCCCAGCCTTTGCATTTCACAATCCAACCAGGCTGACCACCGCCTGAAGCATTACCGGCACGAGGCACTGAGTCACCGAACTCTCCATTAGGGAACTGTGGATACTCTTGCATCAAACCAACGCGCTCTAAGCGCTGTTGATCGCGCAACTTCACGCGGCACAAATTCAATACCGCATCTTGCATTGCTGCCAATACTTTTTGACCACGACCAGAGTGAGTGCGTTGATATAGTGCAGTCACAATTCCTAATGCCAAATGCAGGCCAGTACCACTATCACCAATCTGCGCACCAGTCACCATAGGAGGGCCATCATCAAAACCAGTTGTTGACGCTGAACCGCCAGCACATTGAGCAACGTTTTCATAAACTTTGCAATCCTCGTAAGGACCAGGGCCAAAGCCTTTTACTGAAGCCATAATCATCATAGGATTGAGCTCTTGAATACGCTCCCAAGAAAAACCCATACGGTCTAGTGCGCCAGGAGCGAAGTTCTCAACAAGAACATCACACTCCTTAATCAAACGCTCCAGAATTTCCTTACCCTTTGGAGTTTTCGTATTGACAGTGATTGAACGTTTGTTGTGGTTCAACATGGTGAAATACAAACTATCTGCATCAGGGATATCGCGCAATTGACCACGAGTGGCATCACCCTCACCTGATTTTTCTACTTTGATTACGTCTGCACCAAACCAAGCGAGCAACTGAGTACATGTTGGGCCAGATTGAACGTGTGTGAAGTCAAGAATTTTGACCCCTTCTAATGCTTTTGCCATGATTAAAGTCCTAATAAGATTGAAATTTTGAATTAAGCCGATTTTACCAGCGACGGATTGCGGTGCAACATGGCGTGCCTATTTATTAGGCACAAACCAGCCTAGATACCTCATATTGGGGGATTTTGCTGTGAAATATTCAGCTTTCAAGATCGGAAAGTCGCTTTTTTAGTGCCCTTTCTTCTGCAAAACCTTGGGTCTCATCACGAATCACTGCGGCAACGCCATAAGCTTGATTATTTGCATCAAACAACATGCCCACGGTAAAAGCGATTGATAAAGTATGGCCATCTTTGTGCTTTGCCGGCACCTTTAGCAATGAAGTGCCATAACGGGTAACACCCGTCTCCATGGATTTGCTGTAGCCCTCGTTGTGTCGCTGGCGCTGACGCTCAGGAACAATCAAATCTAAAGTGTTTCCAAGCGCTTCTTCTTCTGAGTAACCAAAAATTTTGCTAGCAGCTGCGTTCCAAAGAACAATTTTTTCATGAGCATCAGCAACAATCACTGCATCGCCAATGCAGTCGATCAATTGGTTTAAATCTACATTTGTTTTCATAATGCCTATCTAAGGACTTTTACTCTATCGGGTGAATAAAAAAAGGCGCTCACAAGAGCGCCTTTAAGATCAAAACAAAATACTTATTGTTATTAAACCGCTTTAGCTGCATGCAACTTAGCAATATCGTCAGCGTTATAGCCAAGATCTTTCAATACTTCGTCAGTGTGCTCACCCAATACTGGTGATGGACCAACGTCGATCTTCAAATCAGAGAACTTGATTGGGCTACCGATTGTTAAGTACTTACCACGAACCTTGTGGTCAACTTCAACAATAGAGCCGCTCTTACGCAAATCAGGTGATGCAGCCAATTCTTTCATTGAGAGAACTGGTGCGCAAGGAATATCGAACTTGCGGAGGATGTCCACAGCTTCGTACTTAGTCTTGTCCTTAAGCCACTCTTCAATCGTTGCGAAGATATCAAAAATCTTATCTTGACGCGCTTCTGCAGTCATGTACGCTGGATCAGTTGCCCACTCTGGTTTGCCCAAAGCTTTAGTAATTGGCCTGACCAGTCGGCTTAGCGGCGGGAATCTGATTTATTCGCTGGAAGGGGTCAATGTCCTGGACACCACCAGTCAGTTTGATCGACCGTTGCATCCAGGT
>NZ_NCJB01000318.1:0-2555 GCF_002282275.1 Polynucleobacter sp. 39-46-10
CTGGATTTTGGGATCTCCTTAAGAAAATGGCTGTTCCAGTTTTACCCAATACTGCAGGTTGTCATAGCCCTAAAGAAGTCATCGCTACTGCTCAAATGGCGCGCGAAGTATTTGAAACAAACTGGATTAAGTTGGAACTCATCGGTGATGACTACACACTGCAGCCCGATACCTTGCGTCTGGTCTCTACTGCAGAAACTTTAATTAAGGATGGCTTTAAGGTCTTACCTTATTGCACCGAAGATCTCATTCTGTGCCAGCGTTTAGTCGATGTCGGATGCCAGGCAGTCATGCCTTGGGCTGCCCCAATTGGCACAGGTCAAGGCCCATTAAATCCTTACGCATTAAAACTTCTACGTGACCGTTTGAAAGTGCCACTTCTGGTGGATGCTGGTTTAGGTTTACCTTCCCATGCATGTAGCGTAATGGAATGGGGGTTTGATGGGGTTTTACTCAATACCGCCGTTGCGCTAGCTGATGATCCCGTAGCCATGGCTAAAGCATTTGCGATGTCAGTGGATGCTGGTCGTACTGCCTACCTCTCCGGCGCCATGAAAGCCCAGCAGTCAGCACAAGCCAGCACGCCTTTGGTTGGCACACCCTTCTGGCATCAAAGTTAAAAGACAAAACTAATGAGCCTAGTTCGCGACCTTGCGGATCAAATTGTTGCAGCCCATATCAAGGATGATTTGTGTTTGCCCATTCCGGCATACGGCTTGTCATCACCTCCACCAAAAATTGATAATGAACAGGCGGCTGATCATTACGAGTTAGCGGGTACAGTTGCCGCAATTGACATGGGCTTCATTGAATGTGATGCCAAGGCCTTAGGCAAAGCCTGGTCGCGCATGGTTCATCAAGATGGTAATTTCAATCCCCTTAAGTGGCCATCCAGACCAGAACATTTCGATCTGTTGCCTTGGACTCGGAATATGAATCCCAAGGCCTTTGCAGAATGTCCAAAGCGTTTGGGTTTATATGCTGTGATGCCCGATGCCGATTGGGTAAAACGGATGGTTGAGGCTGAGATTCCAACAGTTCAACTGCGTCTTAAATCCGAAGACAAAAAACTGATTAAAAAGCAAATTAAGGAATCAGTTGAAGCGGTTGAAGGCAGCAGAACTTTACTTTTTATTAACGACTACTGGCAAGAGGCGATTGAGGCTGGTGCCTACGGTATTCATCTAGGCCAAGAAGATTTAGAAACGGCAGATTTTGATGCCATTCGGTCTGCAGGACTCCGCTTGGGTCTTAGTACGCACGGCTATGCCGAGATGATTTATGCCGATCGCTTCTGCCCAAGCTATATCGCTATGGGTGCAGTCTTCCCAACCAATCTTAAAAAGATGGCTACAGCACCCCAAGGCTTAGGACGTTTATATAAATATGCTCAATTAATGAATCACTATCCCCTTGTAGCTATTGGCGGCATTGATGAAGGAAGTATTCATGCGGTTGCACAGAGCGGTGTGGGCTCTGTTGCTGTTGTCAGGGCAATTATTGGTGCAAGTGATCCCAAGGCTGCCGTGAAACGATTACAAGAGTTAATGAAAACCTAAGGCATTAAACCCAGGCTTAACTTAATACTTACCCTCTTCATCCGGTAATGCAGTTTTATAGAAATCGTGCATGTGCCACAGAGGACCAGGCCCCTCACCAATACTTAAGAAACGCCCTGCCTCGAGCCCTGCTTCAACGTAAGAAATTGCCTTTGCTACAGAATGCGGCAAGTCATGACCATCTGCTAAATAAGTTGCAATAGCAGAGGCTAATGAGCAGCCGGTGCCATGGGTATTAGCCGTATTAACGCGATAGTGTTTGAACTCTTTTGACTGAACCACTTCAAGACCATCTTCAATCGTTCGCCACATCAGAAAATCAGTCAATTGAGTATGGGATTTATCGAGGTGACCACCCTTAATCAAAACTGCTTGTGGACCCATCTCAAGCAACTCTTCAGCCGCCAATTGAAAATCTGCCGCACCAGTAAGCTCTCGCCCTAAAAGTAGGCCGGCTTCCTCGAGATTAGGCGTAATTAATGTTGCCATTGGGAATAAATCCATAATCATGGCTTGGGCAGTATCGTCACCACCCAGACTAGCGCCGGATGTGGCTCTTAATACTGGATCCAAGACAATTCTTTTAGCTCCATGGCGCTTGAGGGCTGATGCCACAGTATGAACAATTTCTGGGCTAGCCAACATGCCAATTTTGACGATGTCCACCCCGATATCCATGAATACCGCATCGATCTGAGCCTCCACCACATCAAGGTCAATATCCTGAATGCGGCTCACCCCCAAAGTGTTCTGGGCAGTGATAGCGGTGATGACTGTCATCCCATATCCGCCAAGGGCTGTAATGACTTTGAGGTCCGCCTGGATGCCCGCGCCACCGCCGCTATCGGACCCGGCAATGGTCAATACTTTGGGTATCTGTATAGAAGTTGGGGTGAGTGATTTCATCTTGCTATAATATCGGCTTATTCCTCGATAGCTCAGTTGGTAGAGCGCCGGACTGTTAATCCGTAGGTCCCTGGTTCGAGCCCAGGTCGA
>NZ_NCJB01000319.1:0-2520 GCF_002282275.1 Polynucleobacter sp. 39-46-10
TACTGGAACAAACTGCGCGCGATACATCAAAATATCAGCAGCCTGTAACAAGGGGTAACCCAAAAAACCATAGGTCTGCAAATCTTTTTCTTTAAGCTTCTCGATTTGATCTTTATAGGTTGGCACGCGCTCTAACCAGCCCAGAGGTGTACCCATGGACAGCAATAAGAATAGCTCTGCATGCTCAGGGACTTTGCTCTGAATAAATAAAGTAGCTTGGTTTGGATCAACGCCACAGGCCAACCAGTCAATCACCATATCCCATACGGATTGCTCAATCACATCCGGGGTTTCATAGTGAGTAGTTAAGGCATGCCAATCTGCTACAAAAAAGTAGCAGGGATACTCAGACTGCAAGCGAACCCAATTCTTTAAAACGCCATGGTAGTGGCCGAGGTGCAAGCTACCAGTAGGTCGCATGCCAGATAGAACACGTTCTGCAAACATCTTGATCTTTATTCTTATAGGTAATTAAAACTAGTTAAGCAAATAGGAGAAAGCGGTTAGTGGAAAAGCGACCACACAGGAGTTAAGTGATCAGGCAAATGTGGCAAGGTACCGAGATCAATATAACTCTCTTCTGGATCATGAAAATCTGACCCACGAGAAGCTAAAAATCCATAGTGCTGGGCAATCTTGCCATAAGTTTGATATTGATTCGGGCTATGGCTTCCAGTAATCACCTCAATTGCCATACCGCCGATTTCTTTAAAGTGCTTATAGAGCTCATCCATCTGCATGGAGCTCAACTTATAACGACCAGGGTGGGCAATCACCGCGGCACCACCGGCGGCTTTAATCCAAGCAACGGCATTATCCAAAGTTGCCCAAAGGTGTGGCACATAACCCGGCTTGTCTTCTACTAAATAGTTTTTAAATACTTGATCGGTATCGCGACATACGCCCTGCTCAACCAAAAACCGTGCGAAATGCGTACGAGAAATAAGCTCATGATTGCCTGCAAAATGCAGTGCGCCTTCATAGGCGCCTGGTATGCCTGCCTTTAATAATTGTTCTGCCATCTGCTTAGCGCGGTTACCGCGTCCTTCGCGAGTCAGACGCAAGCCCTCCAAAATTCCTGCATGAGCAGCATCAATGCCCAAACCAACAATATGAATAGTCTGCCCCATCCAGGTCACTGAAATTTCGACCCCAGAAAGGTAATCCATGCCCAGCGCGCTTGCAGCGTCCTGAGCTCTTACCTGCCCACCTAATTCATCATGATCGGTTAAAGCCCATAAACGCACGCCATTGGCATAGGCGCGTTCAGCCAACTGCTCTGGAGTTAGGGTTCCATCAGAAACAACGGAATGGCAGTGTAAGTCTGCGTTGAGGCTGGAATTACTGGTCATGACCCTATTTTAGGTCAAGCTGGTGTCAATTACCCGGCGAGGCGCATCCAGGTAGTCACGAGACTGCATCTCAATTAAACGAGAAACCGTCCTTGAGAACTCGCTGGTAATTTGACCCTCAGTGTATAAATCCACCGCTGGGACCTCTGCGGAGATGATTAGCTTGATTTTATGGTCATACAGGACGTCAATCAGCCAAATAAAGCGGCGGGCTTCATTTGTCATTCTGGGTGGCATATAAGGCACCCCGGACAAAATCACCGTATGAAAGAGCTTGGCAATCTCTAAATAGTCATTTTGGGATCTTGGGCCGCAGCAGAGAGTCTGGAAGTCAAACCAAACTATTCCCTCGGCCATATGCAAAGGCCTTAATTCTCGAGATTCAATACGTAATACAGGTCGAACTGTTTCCTTCTGATTTCCAATTAAGGTTTGGAACATGCGCATTAATACAGTATGGGTCTCTGCATTGACTGGCGTGAGATAGGCCTCAACTTGAGCCATCTGCACACGGCGATAGTCATTACCAGCATCCACATTCATCACGTCGAGCTGTTCCTCAAGCAATTTAATAGCTGGAAGCAAACGATCGCGATGCAAGCCATTGGGATAAAGCTGGCTAGGCTGGTAATTGGAAGTCATGACAAACTGCACTCGATCCTCAAACAGCGCACTCAACAAGCGATACAGAATCATCGCATCGGCAATATCGTTGATATGAAACTCATCAAAACAAATCAGTCGATATCTCTTGGCAATTCTTTTAGATAGTTCATCGAGGGGATCAGCCATACCAGAGAGCTCATGAAGTTCACGGTGAACCTCGCGCATGAACTCATGAAAATGAATGCGGATCTTTTTTTCTAAAGGGGATGCAGCAAAGAAGCAATCCATGAGAAAGGATTTGCCCCGACCTACTCCACCCCACAGATAAACGCCACGGGGAAGCTTTGGTTTAAACAGTTTCTTTTTTAGGCCATTGCTACGGATTTCTTTATAAGCAATCCATTCATCTTCACAGCGCTGTAAGCGCTCAATGGCAGTAAGCTGCGCGGGATCGCTCTGATACCCGCGCGTCTTTAACTCTTGATGGTAATACTCTAATGCTTTCAATTACATGTTTAATGCACGTTTGTCCGTCGCCAATGCTGCTTCGCGAACCACTTCC
>NZ_NCJB01000320.1:0-2512 GCF_002282275.1 Polynucleobacter sp. 39-46-10
TGGCCATGCTTAACTAGCGATACCGCTTGAGAAACTGCTGGCGCAAGCGCACTCATTGTGATTGCTAAAACTGCAATCCAGTGAATGAGGCGGTTTTTATGGAAATTCATAATGTGAGGATTTTATCTAGTATTTTGATGTTCTGCTCCGAGCATTGCGCCTTGCAACAAATTGTTTCGGGTAAACCCATAATCCTCTAAACAACTTGGGCAAACAATGATCTTTGCGCCATTTGCAATTGCCTGTCTTATCGCCTCCCCCTCTTTGGAGACGGCTCCAGATTGCACTTCCACACCAAGAAGAACCGCCTTGTCATTGAGATAAATAACAATCGGATAACCTTTTTCTGCATATTGCCGACTCGCATCCAAAGCCATTGAAACCTTGACTGGATCATTAGTAGCTAAATTAACGTAGATAGGCTCTTTAGCACCAAAAACAGATAAGGGCAAAGAGATGGCCGCCAGAATAGCCAAAATTCTGAAAATCCTAGAGATCATCGCTTGCCCTTTTTTCTTTACTTCAATTAAAACTTCATATTTGCTGAAACGTAGAATGTTCTTCCCATACCCGCAACTGCAGTACCCCAAGCTACTCCATTCATTGACATTGTGTTACCTTGGCCTAGGTATGCTCCACCTTGTGGCAATGCGTAGAGCTTATTCAGTAAATTCTCAATACCGAAGTTCACGCGATATTTCTTATCATCATAAGAAGCGCGTAAGTTATAGAGTGAATATCCACCTGTTGCAATCTCATTTCTAACAGCATTGAGATTGGTCTTAGCTGCCACGAACTGTCCCTCAATAGTATTGGTCCAATTTGCACCTAAGTACTGAACAAATCCAAGCTTTCCATTCAACGGCATGATGTTGTAAAGATTGCCGCCAGTAGTCACGTTTTGACCGCGAGTATATGAAGCTATACCAGTCATTTGGAAACGGCCTAACTGAGGTAGCTTACCTAGCATTACATTACCGGAAAGATCCAATCCATAGAGTTGCGCATCTTGGTTTACATACTTAAGGACATTAAATTTATCAACAGTACAAGTTGTATTACATGCTGCATCGATATAGTTACTTACATAGGTGTAGTAAGGGTTGGTCTTAAATCCCCAAACCTCTTTATTAGCATCATGCCAATCACTTGCAAAGCTCACGGTATTTGCAACCTCAGGGGCAAGCGTCACTTGACCAACATAACCGTTACCATCCCCTACAAAGTTATTCATGATTGCTGCCATTGGTGTTGTTGACCAAGAGTAGCGCTCATAGAGATTTGGGGATCTGGTCTTGCGCGAGTAACCTGCTTCGTAGTTTTGATTGTTATCTGGTTTATACCGAGAAAGGGCTGTTAAGTCCCAGTTGTAATCAGTCTGCTGATGTTTCTGAGCATTAAATGCATTTGCTTGAGATTGATACATAGAGCTATATCCCTGAACATTTCCTGCATTTGCAGCGACCTGCTCAACACGTACCCCAGCCAAACTAATCAATTCCTTAGACCACTGTTGCTCTAATTCGCTAAATAATGCTAAACGCTCTCTGGTGCCATTATTAATATTTTGAAAGGTATTTGGACTCATCATCATTCCAGTACCTGATGGTGGCCACCAATCATTTAATTTATATCCTTGCCACTCGGTTCCAAGTCTAGCTAACTGAGTTTCGGAAATTGGTAGCGTTCCTTTAATAACAGCGCCGTTGGTTGAGCTCGTTGCCAGCATTGGCATTGCGGGCGATGTTCGTGCGCCAGTGTTGTCATCCATCTGGTGATTGACCATTTGGTTGTAGGCTTGAGCTTCTAAAGTACCCCAATCATATTTACCGGTGTACTTGAGATTAAATTGCTCACTTTGATTTTTAGTCATATCCATACGCTGGTTTGCATAACCTTCGAATGGAATAAATTGATACCCGGCTTTGAATTCAACTAGGTGGTTATCTTTTTGCCACGCTAAAGCGAGTTGTTGATTGGTGGCGATATATCTTGAGGCGCCAACTGTACTAGGTGAAATACCATTTCCAGCCGGCTTGAAGTTGCCGCCAGCCGTGTAATTTCCTGCCTTTACAGAATCAACCGTGTAGTTAGCACTAAATTCATCGGTTGCTGCCGTGACATTCAAATTTCCACCAATAGCTGTTGCATTGCTACTGTATGAAGCACCCACCTCACCTTGTGTGAGGGTCTCGCCTTTGTTAGCAAATACTGGAGGCAATGATTGAACGGAAACAACGCCACCCAAGCTATCACCGCCAGCACTTACTGGCGATAGACCAGTAATCACTTTGACGCTACCCACATTGGATGGACTGATATACGACAGTGGAGAGTTCATATGGTTTGGGCAGGAAGATAAAAGTGGCATGCCATCCACATTGATGGCTACTCGATCGTCCCCTAAACCATGGATTGCTGGCAAGCCAGATACGCCGCCACCAGAATACATACTGACGCCAGGAATATTCAAAAGCATGGCCGCAGTATTGGGAGTATTGACACGCGACTG
>NZ_NCJB01000321.1:0-2511 GCF_002282275.1 Polynucleobacter sp. 39-46-10
GAAATTACCTGCAAAACGATCAATAAAGTCTTAAACCATTCCATGGCTTATCTCCAAATAAAAAAACTAGGCCTGACAAATGGCCAGAAAATCCTGCGGGCTTAAGGAAGCACCCCCAATCAATCCACCATCAATATCCGGCATTGCAAATAGTTCAACGGCATTGTCAGGTTTAACGCTACCGCCATACAAAATTCCCACATGGGAAGCTACATCCTCATCAAACTCCGCTAACTGCAAGCGGATTGCTCGATGCATATCTTGGGCCATTTGAGCGCTTGCTACCTTGCCAGTGCCAATAGCCCAAATAGGCTCATAAGCAATCAGGCAGTCAGCCAAACGATCTTGCAAAATGGCCACTTGTTTTGAAATTTGACCTCTGACAACCTCAATCTCACGACCAGAATTTCGCTCATCTGCAGACTCACCAACACAGATTACAGGGATCATGCCGTTATCAAGTACCTGAAGGGATTTCTCTGCAACCTGCTCATCAACCTCGTGATGATATTGACGACGTTCAGAATGTCCAACAATCACATAAGCACAATTCAATTCTTTGAGCATGGAGGCTGCAACCTCGCCGGTATAAGCGCCAGCAGTATAAGCAGATACATCCTGAGCGCCTAAGCTTAAAAAAGCTAAAGAGCAATTCTGAATTAACTCACCGCACTGCGATAAGTAAGGAGAAGGAACACACACTGCATACTTGCGCCCAGCAGGCATTCCCTGCTCCATGCCACGGCAAACGATCTTGACCCAGTCTGCATTGCTTGCAAGACTGCCGTTCATTTTCCAGTTGCCGATAACAGTGAGTGGGCGCATTAAATCTAGCTCAATACTTAAACAGTGAGGACAATCTTGCCAACGTGCTCAGAAGACTCCATCAAACGATGGGCATCAGCAGCCTGATCCAAGGTAAATGTTTTATAAATTACTGGCTTCAACTTGCCTGCATCTAGCAAAGGCCAGATACGTGCATGTAACTGCTGAGTAATTTGTTTCTTGAATGACACTGGACGTGGGCGCAAGGTAGAACCAGTAATGGTTAAACGACGACGCAAAATTTGTCCGGTATTTACTTCAGCCTTTGATCCGCCCATGATTGCAATAATCACAATGCGACCATCATCAGCTAAGCAATCAATCTCTTTTTGTACATAAGCACCGGTAACCATGTCGAGAATAACGTTGACACCCTTACCGTCTGTTGCCTTCTTCACTTCTTCTGCAAAATCTTGTGTCTTGTAGTTGATCGCCAGATCAGCACCTAAAGCCACGCATGCAGCGCACTTCTCATCGGTGCCGGCAGTCACGAATACTTTATGGCCCAAAGCCTTGGCAATCAAAATGGCAGTCACACCGATGCCACTTGAACCACCTTGAACTAGCAAGGTTTCGCCTTCAGACAACTCACCACGCATGAAGACGTTACTCCATACGGTATAGAAAGTTTCGGGCAATGAGGCTGCTTCTTGATCAGTAAACCCTTTTGGATAAGGCAGGCATTGTGCAATGGGAGCGGTACACAATTCTGCGTAACCACCGCCTTGCACAAGCGCACAAACCTTATCGCCAACTTTGAGACCAAATAGATTATCGGCGTGAGCTAAGTCGCCGCCGATAATCTCACCCGCTACTTCGAGGCCAGGAATATCCGATGCGCCTGCTGGCACTGGGTAATGGCCTTTACGCTGTAAAACATCCGGACGATTAATCCCAGCAGCAATTACCTTAATCAAAATCTCGCCCGTACCAGCAGCCGGAGCCACTGGATCAGGACGAGTAGCAGCCACCAGCATTTCTGGTGCGCCAAATTCTTTGATTTGCATTACGCGCATATGAACTCCGCTCGCTAACTAAATGGCTTAGTCAATAATTAAGCAGTTTCGCCAGATGCAGGGGCAGCCTCAGTCGCGCCAGCCAAAGGAGCAATCGCGCCACCTTCATCAGCCATTGCAGCTTTAAGAGATAAACGCAAACGACCACGCTCATCAGCAGCCAACAACTTCACGCGTACTACTTGGCCTTCTGCTAAATAGTCCTTAACTTCTTTTACACGCTCATTAGAAATTTCTGAGATGTGTAAGAGACCATCTTTACCAGGAAGAATGTTTACCAAAGCACCGAACTCAAGCAACTTCACAACTGGGCCTTCGTAGATCTTGCCTACTTCAGCTTCAGCAGTAATGCCTTCGATACGCGCTTTTGCTTCAGCCATACCTTCAGCAGAAGTAGATGCGATTGTTACTGTACCGTCATCTTTAATATCGATGCTGCAACCGGTTTCTTTAGTCAAGGCTTGAATTGTTGCGCCGCCTTTACCAATTACTTCACGAATCTTGTCTGGATGAATCTTGAAAGAAACCATGCGTGGAGCATGTGCAGACAATTCAGTGCGAACTGAACCCATTGCTTCTTGCATCTTGCTCAAAATATGCAAACGACCTTCTTTAGCTTGGGCCAGTGCAACTTGCATAATTTCTTTGGTGATACCTTGAACCTTGATGT
>NZ_NCJB01000322.1:0-2509 GCF_002282275.1 Polynucleobacter sp. 39-46-10
GGGTTCGACCTCATTGGCGATGACGGCTTACCGCCCAGAAGAGCGTGACAAAGCTCAGGCAGCAATTAACTTCTTTGTGTTCGGCACTATGGCCTTTACTTCTTTCGGCTCTGGCGCACTCATTACCTCGCAGGGCTGGAATATTTTGAACTGGGGCTCACTACTTCCAGTTGCCGTCACAGCAGGTGCTTTGATTTGGCTTAGCGCCAATCGAAAGAAACTAGGAAGCTTTAGCTAAGGGCAAATTGAAGAGCAGGTTTTGCGGTTTCAGCTTGAGTTGCTTTTCATCATTCATAGCAATCGCCATATAGACTGGTTTTCCAGCCTGCGATTGGGTCACAGCAGCCTCATCGATAAAGTCGAGGCGGAATAAACAGATCACCCTCTCAAGCTCATCCGCATCTACGGGCTCTTTTTTATACAGCTTATTGAGGATATCGGATGCAGCAGCATCTAGACCAACATGCCAAGACCACTTTGGGTCAGTGATTTGCTGCATTGGGGTAATACGTACCTGAGCACCTAAAAAATGTTGTATCCATTTTTCAAGCACGCGACAAAAGTGATTAATAGGTGGCTGCCCAAAATTCAGCTGAACCGCAAAATCATGGTCCTCGGATTTCTCCCAATAGAGATCAGCATTTTCTTCATGCAGAACATCTAAGTCGATCGAGCGCATAGACATCGACTTACTCTTCAGGAGATCTAGAATATTGCCAGTCTCCCCTGCCTGTGCATTGCGAGTAACCACCTCATCATCTGCACCCATTACAACACCGTCTTCTAGTACAGTAATCTTCTGAGTCCGAAAGAAAATCTCGCCCATGCGGGCATCTAAAGGATGGCAATCTTGACCCAAGATGTGGTGAATAAATATTTGCGCCAGCTGAGAAATAAATAGCGGTGGAACATCTACACCTTCACCCTTAAATAAACTCATATAGAAGTTTTCTAAAGAGCTAGCCGCCAATAATTTGGCTCGATATCTCAACCAAACCTGATAGTTCACCTGAATATCAGGATCTGACATCGCGGCAATTTCTTGCTCCGAAATTACTGCACGCGGGCTCTCGCTTAAACGTTGATGCAGACTTCGCTCTGCATCGCAGGATTCAGGAACGAGATTTAACTCTGGGCGCAGTAGGTAAGTACGCAGAAAATCATCTGTCACCAGTAATTGATTATCCGAGCCCACCGTCAGGGTTTGATATGCGGAATGAGGCCAGAAGTGTGTCATGTGATTGTGCTCGAACAAAAAGATTACGCTCAGAATATACTAGCCCCTCAATTTCAGCCAAAGAGGAAGAAAAACGTGAGCGAACTGCAAAAAATAGATACTGTTGTTGGTGATGGCGCGGAAGCTGTTGCCGGCAATGATGTAGACGTACATTACACCGGCTGGTTATTTGATGAGAATGCACCAGATCACAAAGGGCAGAAGTTTGATAGCTCCCTTGATCGCGGCCAATTATTCAGCTTTCCTTTAGGTGCTGGCCATGTCATTAAGGGCTGGGACCAGGGTGTACAAGGCATGAAAATCGGCGGTAAACGCACTCTGATCATCCCTTCAGAAATGGGTTACGGGCCACGTGGTGCTGGTGGTGTGATTCCCCCAAATGCGACGCTGGTCTTTGATGTGGAGCTACACGGAGTCAGTTAATTCGAAAGCTGCATCTGCAAGTAATAAGGCCACTCAATTGAACTGAGTGGCCTTATTTTTACAAAGTAAATGAGGTGCCTATGAACGCAAATCTTTACCGTTCAAAGTTAATTTACTTTGCGATGTTGGCTGGCACAAACTAATCAAACGATTTCTCTCCGCCATCACTTTATCGGTGTAGCCGCCGTCATTTTCTGCATTTGCCGCACCAACATAGTATTTCAAGCCATTACGTAATGAGCCACTGGTCGCTATCAAATACTTCAGGATGTAGGCGCCTATCCGAATATTCACCTCTGGCTTAACCGCTTCACTAACGCCGCCATACAAGGCATATTTATCTTGGTGAATAGAAGTCATCACCTGCATCAAGCCCTCAGCGCCAGCATGACTTTTACTAAGTGGGTTGAAGTTAGACTCCACTGAGATTACGGCGAGTAAAAGGACTGGATCAATATTGACTTCTTTTGCAATCAAAACAGTATTCGATACATACTCTTCAATCTTGGCGCGATCCAGCTTGTACTTTTTCTCGAAGAAGTCAGCTACTGCGCGTTGATTTTGAATCGATGTCATCAATTTGGAATCAAGCGCCTGGGGATCTATTTTTGATACTGGAATCCGATCTGATAAATGCGAGATCGGCTTCACTTGCGCATGAGCTACTGATGGCATCAAGAGTGCTACTGTTTGCTGCTTAGCACTTGTCAGGCCGCTATTAGGGCCGGCCGAAACCTTGCCATAGATCACGTTGGCGATCTCTTTGTCAGCTAGGGCCTGAGGAGCATCTTCTTGATACTGATCGAGAATTCCAAAACCGTTTTGCCAAACCATCTGGCGAGCTTCATC
>NZ_NCJB01000323.1:0-2494 GCF_002282275.1 Polynucleobacter sp. 39-46-10
AATGACACCTTCAGTGCGTTGGGCCTTCGGGTCCTTTTTCTTTTTATATTTCGCGTATGTTGGCTTAGTTTCTCCCTACGCCAGCCTCTTTTTCCTTGACCGTGGTTTTAGTGTTATTGAGATCGCAGTCTTAATGTCCATGCTGCAAGTTACACGAATAGTTGGTCCATTCTCCTGGGGATGGCTGTCTGACTATCTGTCTGATCGCATTGGCATTATTCGATTCTGCGCTTGCTTGGCAGCAGTCACTTTCTTGTGCATCTTTTTTCTGCAAAGCTATATTGCATTCTTCATTTGGATGTTTGTGCTGCACACCATACTTAGCAGCTTGATGCCACTAGGAGAGTCGGCCACAGTTCATGCTTTGTTTAAAGACAATTCCTTTGATAAGCGTTATGGCCGCTTACGCTTATGGGGATCAATTGGCTTTATTGCAATGGTCTTAATTGCTGGCGAGTTATTTCAGCGCGAAGGTATTGAGCTCTATCCGATTGTGGGCGCGGTAGTGTTGACCTTCTTAGCCTTGGTCACGTTCCGCTTGCATGAGCCCAAGATGGAGCGTCGCAAGATGGTGAAAGGCGAACTCTTAATTGTTTTGTTTAATCCTGATGTGCGTTGGTTCTTACTATCGGGATTCTTTATGATCTTTGCGCATGCTGCTTTGTATGTGTTCTATTCACTCTACCTAGCAGACCTGGGCTACGATAAATTCGAGATCGGTTTATTTTGGGCTCTAGGCGTTGCTGCTGAGGTGATCTTCTTTTATTTCCAGAGCAAAGTACTCAGTCGTCTGGATGCTGAAGTTGTTTTACAGCTTGCTTTTGGTATTGGCGTGTTTCGATTTATTTTGATTGCCTTCTTCCCATTCACTTGGGTGCTGATATTGGCTCAGTTGATGCATGCAGCTACTTTTGGTGCTCATCATAGTGCTGCGACCAAGTTACTGCAGCGTTGGTTTACTGGCTCGCTGCAAGCTAGAGGACAGGCTTTGATGGCAACAGTATCTTATGGCTTGGGTGGAACGCTAGGCGGTTTAGTTGCGGGCTGGCTCTGGGAAGCAACTCAGCCACGCAATGTGTTTGTGATGGCCGCATTAGCTTGTGGATTAGCAGGTATGGCGATTGGGAAAATGCGCCCACGCCACTACCCAGCT
This sequence comes from Polynucleobacter sp. 39-46-10, assembly GCF_002282275.1. Lineage (NCBI taxonomy): Bacteria > Pseudomonadati > Pseudomonadota > Betaproteobacteria > Burkholderiales > Burkholderiaceae > Polynucleobacter > Polynucleobacter sp. 39-46-10. The sequence continues at coordinate 1,154 of NZ_NCJB01000323.1, forward strand.
AGATAAATCAATCAACATTCTTTACATTGATCCGTAGTTCGGGCCACCACCACCCTCGGGGGTAATCCAAATAATATTTTGACTTGGATCTTTGATGTCACAGGTTTTGCAATGCACGCAGTTTTGCGAATTGATTTGTAACTGTGGCTGCCCATCTTTTTCTACATACTCATATACGCCGGCAGGGCAGTAACGTTGCTCGGGACCTGCGAAAGTTTTGAGATTCAAGCTGACAGGCACCGACGCATCTTTTAATGTGAGGTGAATAGGTTGGTTCTCAGCATGATTAGTATTAGAAATAAATACTGAGGAGAGGCGGTCAAAAGTAATCTTGCCATCGGGCTTTGGATAGTCGATCGGTTGATGCTGTGCTGCTGGTTCAAGGCACTCATGGTCTGCATGCTTTAAATGAATTGTCCAGGGCATATTGCCGCCCAACAGCTTTTGTTCTAGACCAACCATCAGAGTTCCAAGGTAAAGTCCTTTGGACATCCACGGCTTAAAGTTGCGCGCTTGATTTAGCTCGGTATGTAGCCAACTATTTTTGAAGGCGCTTGGATATGCAGACAAGACATCAGCAGAGCGATTCTCATTAAGCGCTGCAACTGCGGATTCAGCAGCCAGCATGCCGGTCTTAATGGCGGCATGGCTTCCTTTAATGCGGGATGCATTTAAGAAGCCAGCATCACAACCAATTAATGCGCCACCGGGGAATACAGTTTTAGGCAGGCTATTTAATCCGCCAGCCGTTAGTGCACGAGCGCCATAGGCCAAGCGCTTACCGCCTTCAAAGGTCTCGCGAATCTTAGGATGTAATTTATAGCGCTGGAATTCTTCAAAAGGAGAGAGGTAAGGATTCTTATAGGAGAGACCTACCACCAGACCTACTGCGACCTTGTTATCACCCAAGTGATATAAGAATGAACCGCCATAGGTATCGCTCTCCAGTGGCCACCCAGCTGTATGAACTACTAGGCCAGGCTTGCTCTTAGACGGCTCAACTTCCCATAACTCCTTAATTCCAATGCCGTAGCTTTGTGGGTCAGCATCTTTATCTAATGCAAACTTGCTAATCACTTGCTTGCCTAGATGTCCGCGTGAACCTTCGGCGAAGAGGGTGTACTTAGCACGCAATTCCATACCGAGTTGAAATTGATCAGTAGGATTACCTTCTTTATCTAAACCCATTGCGCCTGTAATGACGCCACAAACTGCGCCTTGCTCGTTATAGAGAATTTCTGCAGCAGGAAATCCTGGAAAAATTTCTACACCGAGATTTTCCGCTTGTTGGCCAAGCCAGCGAGTGACATTGGCTAAGCTAACAATGTAGTTACCTTCATT
>NZ_NCJB01000324.1:0-2480 GCF_002282275.1 Polynucleobacter sp. 39-46-10
TTTAATCGGAATATCGCCATGGTATTAAAAATTCCGAATGAAGGGGTTTTGAGCCATAAATAGCTCCTCCCTTAGCTGATGAATGCGCTCCTCAATCAGACGGTAGGCAGGCTTATTGGTTTTGGCTTGCAAGGAAAATATCCCATCAATTTCTTGGGCCGCTAAGGGGTCTACTTTTACGGTCGATTTATTGACAAATAAGGATAAAGAAAAATGTTTACAGTACTTTTCCATGGACTTAATTTTCTTACACTGTGCGGCGATATTTCGTAGGGAGATGCGTTTGGCCTTCTTGGGTAAACATCCTAAATATGAAGACTGATATTTTTGAATGAATAGTTGATCAGACGGAAGGTCAACTGGCAATTTGACCAAAATAGATTCATCGCTATAACGCGTAGTCCAAATATAGCTAGCTAATTCTTCTGGTTTTAAGCGGCTGATATCGGATTTATTGACCGAGCTTGGTCCGCAGTAAGTAATAGCAAGTTCCTTATGGGGTAGATTCAAATCTTGTGAAACAGACTGAAGCAATTGCCGCACAGAATCTTCATTTCCTGAAGAGTTAAAAAAGGCGTACATGGATTAGCCCTCCTTTTTCTTGCTGGAATACGGCTTATCAAAATCGATCAGCGGATAGGCATCGGCTACGTAGGCTGGGCCTTTCATAATCATCACAATAAGCGCCCCAAATCCAATTGTGAAAATTGCTGTGCAATAAAACACAATCAAGCTAATGACATAGATATCTACTGTACCGATCCAACGCTGCACCTCACTAACGCTACCAGCAATTGGAAATAATCTAGCCAAAAGCGATGGCAAACTAAGCCCCAGAAGTCCAAAAATAAATACCTGCGGAATGTGACGCAAAATCTTACGCTCTATCCCAGGAGCAACCTTAGGGTGATTCTTTAGCTTATTGAAAAATCGGCTCATCATGTCCTCGTTTCATACACACAATTATGGGACTGAAGGCCAACTGGTGTCATCTCAAATTTTGGCTTACTAGCCTCATAAGCAGCCTGAGCCTGCATAAAGCTATAAATACCTACAATCCATACTACACAAGCCAAAAGGCTTAATAGCAGACCACGTTTTAGACCTCTTGCTGAATACCAAGAATGATTCATAATGGCATGCCTCGACTAATAAGCCAGGCAATTAAACCCATCATGGCACCAATGTTGATATGCATTTTCAGATGCATCATATGTTTTGCTAAATTCATCATTACTCCCAACCCAATTTATGGTGAATCACCATCAACTCTTATCCAACATGGATAAACCATGCACCTAAACGGAACTAAGAGGCTGTAGGAGGGGCTCTAGAAGGAAGTCTGATCCAGGCAGAAAGTCTCTGAGGGGCTTGATATGAAAATTTCGCTTGCACTGTATAACCAAGAGGAGTTACAAACTGAAATGTGCTGAAGCTAGGTAATAAATAGATTGGCTGAACTAAGCAGTACGGGCAGTGACTACCCATAGCTGAAGACGAAGAAGGCTCATCATCACCGATGACCTGAGTCATCTTTGTGCCGTTGGTGCTGCAAATCTCAACTACAAAACCTTGGCCATTACTAGCCAAAGATAAAGCCTGTGAAACAGCAGGCGCAAGCGCACCCAACCAGATAGCCAAAGCAGCTATCCAGTGAACGAGCTTGCTGTGCTGAATTAAATGCATAACTAATAATACTTAAAATAATCTATTACCAGGTCATTGTCTTGGTATTGTCTTTAAACAAGGCTTCACCTGTTACCTTGGCGCCACCCATTTTGATGCCAGGCAATAAATCAGTTTCAGAAAAGCCGTAGTGCTTTAAGCACAGTGGGCACATAATCACTACTCCACCTTGAGCAATAATCTCAGCCAACATCTTCTGCTGTTCTGGATACTTGGCTGCACCGGATTTCACGCCAAGGTAAACCCCTTTATCGCTCAAGAAAACGCTTAATGGATGGCCAGCTGCATTCATATGCGATCCAAAGTTAAATGCCATCGTTGCACGATGTGGTTCATCACTAGTCAAGCTCACAAATAGCGGATCATTGGCACCAGCAAAAACTGATAGAGATAAAGTGGCTAATACTACAAGTACTGCTGATTTCAAGGTTTTTGTAAACATATCCAACTCCTTTTTTAAAAATAATGATTAATTTTCCTGATAAAGCACATACGTAATTTGATGCATATCAAATCATTTTTACTAGAACTTCATATTTGCAGAGACATAGAATGTTCTCCCCATTCCGGCAACTGCAGTTCCCCATGGGACCCCATTCATTGACATGGTATTTCCTTGACCCAGATATGCTCCGCCTTGCGGTAATGCATAAAGCTTGTTTAGTAAGTTTTCAATGCCAAAGTTCACACGGTATTTCTTATCGTCATATGAGGCGCGTAAGTTGTATAGCGAATAACCACCAGTAGCGATCTCATTTCTAACGGCATTGAGGTTTGTCTTAGCCGCTACAAAT
>NZ_NCJB01000325.1:0-2473 GCF_002282275.1 Polynucleobacter sp. 39-46-10
CAGTGTTCCAAAATCATGGGTATTCCTTTATAAAAATCAATAAAGATAGATAGTAAACTCAAACAGCATAATTAATAACGATTCGAGAGACATGGCTAATTTACCTAATGTTGTCATTCTTGGCGACTATGAGCGCGCCCTCCGTCGCTTTTCCAATTGGGAAAAAGTAGATCGGCAGTGCCATATCACCATTCACCATGAACCCCTTCACGGTGAAGCCCTATATGAAGCAATTAAAGATGCAGATGTCATTGTGCTGGCGAGGGATCGCACCCCCTTTAATGAAGCCCTGATTGCTCGCCTTCCGAAGCTGAAGTTATTCCTATTTACCGGCAAGCGTAACGGCACCCTAGATGCATCTGCCCTGATTTCACGCAATATTCCGGTTGCCTGCACGCCAGGAGGCCCCTCCAAGGAAACTACTACCGAGTTAACTTGGGCTTTAATCCTAGGCGCTTCAAAACACTTAGTTCGCCAAAATAACTTGTTGCACACAGGTGGCTGGCGCGATGAACTCTCTGTTCTCCCAATATTGTCTGGCGAGCGTCTTGGAATGATTGGTTTAGGCTCAATTGGTAGTGCTGTTGACAAAGTGGGTCAAGCCTTTGGGATGGAGATTGTCGCTTGGAGTCCCAATATGACAACTGAACGAGCTGCTGCCCAAAATGCCAAGTCGGTCGGTCTAGAAGAGCTTCTGAAAACATCTAAGGTTATTAGTCTGCATCTGGTGGCCGGGCCAAAAACAAAAGGATTGATTGGCGCCCAAGAGTTAGCGATGATGCGGTCCGACGCGCTACTCGTGAATACCTCACGCTCCGCCCTCATTGATACACGGGCCCTACAAGAAGCGCTAGCCGCTGGTAGACCCGGTCAAGCAGCGATTGATGTTTTTGAGATTGAGCCACTCCCCATAAATGATGCCCTAAGAAACATACCCAATTTACTCACCACGCCTCACCTAGGATTTGTGGCTGAGCCTGTTTTTGCAATGTTCTCCAAAGGAATTATTGATACTCTTGAGGCATGGCTCGAGCACAAGCCGCTACCGCATCCATTTGAGCCTTAATTATTCTTTGAAGACACTTACCACAACAGAATTATTTATCAGCTTCAGCAAAATCGGTATGTCTGGTTTTGGTGGTGTCCTGCCATGGGCGAGACGCACGCTAGTTGAACAAGACAAAATTCTTACGTCTGAAGAGTTCAGCTCCATCCTAGGTATCTGCCAAATTGTTCCCGGCCCAAATGTCGTCAACCTAGCCGTGTGTATCGGCTCACGCTTTGGTGGAGCCAGGGGTGCTTTTGCAGCAGTTGCAGGCCTAACATTGGGGCCAATTTGCATCGTCATGCTATTGGCACTCTTGTATACCCACTATAGCTATTTGGAATCAGCTCAAGGGGCTCTTCGAGGAATATCTGCCGTTGGCGTTGGCTTAATCGCCTCTACAGGCATCAAGATGTTGCGTGATGAGTTGCGCTTTCCAGCAATGCTCCTGGTGGTGCTCGTGACTGTCATTGCTGCCAGTTACTACCAGTTGGGGCTTGGCTGGGTGGTGCTGATTGCATCGCCACTTGCTTGGATTTTGGCGCAAAAGAAAGCTCGCAAACTATGAGTATTTTGCTGAGCCTGTTTCTCAAAATGTCTGCTTTTTCGCTGATTGCTTTCGGCGGAGTAAATGCCTTACTTCCTAGCTTGCTCAATTTATCTGTTTACCAAGAGCATTGGATAGACCTTCAAACTTTTGCTGATTATTTTGCAATTGCTCAAGCCGCTCCAGGGCCGAACTTCATGACAGTCACACTGATTGGCTGGCATATCTATGGAGTTTTAGGGGGGCTGATTGCAACTATTGCTATTTCATGGCCCTCCTCTATCTTGGTGTATCACTTGCAGCGTCTTTTCTTGAGAATGAAGGATGAGCATAAAAAGAAGTCCATTCAATATGCAGCGGCAGCTCTTGCCATTGGCTTAGTGCTTTCTTCAGCATGGCAGATTGCACTACAAATTAATCACAGCTATGCCGCATATGCACTCACACTCATCACTATTGGAGTGACTGTTTTTACTCGCTGGCACCCTTTATATTTAATCGGGTTCGGTGCAGTCTTGGGCGTCCTGGGGCTTGTTTAATAACCCCTACCGAATTAGCCTTAGCTTATTCGGCAAGCTTACTTCAGTGCTTGGTAGGTCAAAATACCCAAGAAGGTTAAGGCGAGCGAGCCAAACAAGTTTAAAAGCGCAGTACTTAGTGCCCATGTCATTTCGCCGCGCTGCATAAAACCGACAACATCGGCAGAAAAACTAGAAAACGTTTGAGGCCACCCAAGAACCCAGTAATGATGAATAACTTCCATTCCGGGGAAAGGCTGGGGTTGTTGCCAAAAAAAGCTACCGCAATACCAATTAAGTAACCACCGACCATATTGGAAATAAAAGTTCCCAAAGGAAGCGTTGCTGCAAGGCTCACTGTTG
>NZ_NCJB01000326.1:0-2463 GCF_002282275.1 Polynucleobacter sp. 39-46-10
TTGATCAGCTTCACACTCTTGGGTGGTCTACAAATTTTAAATCTGTCCCTTCTGCAACTATTGGGGGAAGGTATTGCGCAGCAAATGGCTTTACTTATATCCATCGTCATCATCTCCGGAATCATTGATCTACCCTTTTCCTGGTACAAACAGTTTTATCTGGAAGAACGCTTTGGCTTTAATCGTATGAATGCCAAATTATTTTTTAGTGATATGTTCAAAGGTCTCGGGGTTGGTGGTGCGATTGGTGTTCCCCTCCTTTGGGTCATTCTGAGTTTGATGGCTCAAGCAGGAGACCTTTGGTGGCTCTGGGCCTGGGGTGTTCTTACTGCCTTCAGTTTGTTAATGCAGTGGGTATTTCCGACCTTTATCGCACCAATCTTTAATAAGTTTGAAGCGCTAGAAGAAGGTGCACTCAAAACACAAATCGAAGCCTTACTCAAACGTTGTGACTTTGCAAGCCAAGGTCTATTTGTGATGGATGGCAGTAAACGTAGCGCACACGGAAATGCATTTTTTGCCGGCATGGGTAAAGCGAAGCGTATTGTCTTTTTTGATACCTTGATTGAAAAACTCAATCCCGGCGAAGTAGAGGCAGTACTGGCTCATGAACTCGGTCACTACAAGTGCAACCATATTCGTAAACGCCTACTGGTTTCTTTTGCCTTGAGTTTTGTCACGCTGGCACTACTAGGCTGGGTCAGCACACAGCCATGGTTCTACAGCGACCTTGGCGTGATGCCCAACCCGAATGGGTATAACGGCGGCTTGGCTTTAGCGCTCTTTATGCTGGTATCACCAGTATTTAGCTTCTTCCTTACCCCACTATCGAGCTTGGCATCACGTAAACATGAATACGAAGCCGATGGTTTTGCTGCAGATAAATCCTCCGCAAGTGATTTAATCTCGGCCCTGGTCAAGCTCTATCAAGACAACGCCTCGACTTTAACGCCAGATCCGATCTATACCGCTTTCTATAGCTCACACCCTCCCGCGCCATTGCGCATTGCCAATCTCAAACGTTTTAGCTAAGTAATCTGGAATTGATTTAGTTAATGGAACAATTTCATGCGCTATTAACCGCCTCCTATGGAAGACATTATTTAGCGCAGCGTTTAGTAAAAGATGATCGTGGCAATGAATCTCCTATCGGTGAATTAATTCAGGTAAGCACGCCAGCAAAGCAGCATATCGGCGCGGTAGGTGATCGTATGTTATTGGAAATGACTTCAGCTGATCAAGCGCGAATTATTCGCATCGAGCCACGAGAAAATTTACTCTATCGATCCGATGCTTTTAAAAGCAAACTCATTGCCTCAAATGTTGATCAAATATTAGTCGTGCTAGCTACACAACCCGCTTTCTCACCCGATCTTTTGGGAAGAGCGGTTGTCGCTGCTGAAACCAATCAAATTGGTTTACATATTCTGCTCAACAAGTGCGATCTCAAAGATAACTTAGAACACGCCCGCAAAATCATTGCGCCCTATGCGCGTATGGGCTACCCCGTAACAGAGGTATCTGCCAAGTTTGATGAGGCCTCCATTGAAGCATTGCGACCAGCTATCTCCGGCAAGGTATCGGTATTTGTAGGTCAATCCGGTATGGGTAAATCTAGCCTACTCAATGCCTGGGTCCCCAACGCTGCAGCGATTACTCAAGAGTATTCAGTTCGCTTAGATACCGGCAAGCACACCACAACAGCTTGCCGCTACTTTGAGTTGCCTGAGACTTGGGGGCGTGATGCTAACGGCAAATTAGGTGCTTTAATTGACTCTCCAGGCTTTCAGGAATTTGGCTTGGCCCACATGTCGGTGAGTGAACTAGAGCATGCCTTTAGGGAGTTTCATGATCTGCTCGGCAAGTGTCGCTTTCATAACTGCGCCCATCAATCAGAACCCGATTGTGCGATACGAGAAGCAGTCGACAGAAGTGAAATAGCGCCAGAAAGACTGGCGCTATTTAGGCAATTACGTTCTGACTCAAAAACCGCTGATACGCAGATTCAGGGAATTAGCCAAGCCAAAGAGCGATGGTCAGCATTAGCAATAAAGCCATCCAAGCGATAACCAAGCGCCACACCAAGCCAATGGCGGAGCGCATCGTACGCTCATTCGGCTCAAGCCCCACTTCGTACACAACAGGCTCACCTGCTTCAGCCATGCGCAACGCTTCATCGCTATCGGGCTCGCTCATTGGCTCACCCAAACGAACACCTAATGCACCACTACCGGATGCCAAGATCACCGCCGATAAAGAGTCGGACCATTTGCCAGTCAGGTGGCGCCATGCGTAGACTGCACCTTCAAAGTTGCCGACGATCGCAAAGCCCATTGCCGTAATACGTGCAGGCACCCAATCCAATACGTAGAAGAAATGACGCGCTGCTTCACTTAAATTGAAATCGCCTTTTTCTGACCAACGCTGGGCAGCTGTATCAGCCAAGCGATACAAGACCACACC
>NZ_NCJB01000327.1:0-2456 GCF_002282275.1 Polynucleobacter sp. 39-46-10
TGGTAAAGTTGAGTGGAATGGTCGGGTATTACCCGCCCGACTGTTAGCTGTCCATAACAATCCATTACCAAGGTGACATATGAGACTTACAACCAAAGGCCGTTTTGCAGTAACCGCAATGATTGACTTAGCCCTGCGCGAGACGCACGGGCCTGTAACTTTGGCTGGAATTAGCCAAAGGCAGAAGATTTCCCTGTCTTACTTAGAGCAATTGTTCGGCAAATTACGCCGTTTCAATATTGTTGATAGCACTCGTGGTCCTGGCGGTGGTTACACCCTGGCCCGCAAGTCTGAAGAAATTAGTGTGGCAGACATCATTGTTGCCGTGGATGAGCCCTTAGACGCAACCCAATGTGGCGGCAAAGGGAATTGCCATAGTGATGAAGAAAGCCATGGCCGTTGCATGACTCATGATCTATGGTCTAACCTCAATGCCAAGATGGTGGAGTACCTCAGTTCCGTCTCTTTACGTGATTTAGTGCAGCAGCAATCTGGACGTGGAATCGTTTTGCACGATTTGCGCCCCAAGAAAATCAAGACTGAAAGTGCCAAGGCTGAAAAGCCATCATCAGCAGTTGCAGCAGTAAAAGAAGCCGCTCCGAAGCGACCTCTCGTAAATTCTGTTTTTAACCTGGCTCAGCAAAGTTAAGAGATTAACTTCTTAGTCTATTAATCGATAAGAAAAAAATGAACGCACCACAAGAGATTCCTCAGCAGCCGATACCCATGTTTAGCCCTAAACACTTCCCGGTGTACATGGACTACTCAGCTACTACGCCGATTGACCCGCGTGTAGTGGACAAGATGTTGCCGTACTTGCGCGAGCAGTTTGGTAATGCAGCATCTCGCAGTCATGCCTATGGTTGGGCTGCAGAAGAAGCCGTTGAGTGGGCGCGTTCAGAAGTTGCTCAGCTAGTTCATGCAGATCCAAGAGAGATTGTGTTTACTAGTGGCGCTACTGAAAGTATTAACCTGGCACTCAAAGGTGCTGCTCACTTTTATAAAGAGCGCGGCAATCACATCATTACTGTGAAGACTGAGCACAAGGCCACCCTTGATACTTGCCGTGAGCTCGAGCGCGAAGGTTTTGAAGTAACTTATCTAGATGTTTTGCCAGATGGACTGATTGATTTTGCTCAGCTTGAAACGGCTATGAAACCGGGCACCATCTTGGCTTCAGTGATGTATGTCAATAACGAGATTGGTGTAGTGCAAGATATTCCGCGCATTGGTGAATTGTGTCGTTCCCGTGGTGTGATATTTCATGTGGATGCAGCGCAAGCAACTGGTAAGGTGGAAATCGACCTAGAGAAAACTAAAGTAGATTTAATGAGCTTTTCTGCTCATAAAACTTATGGTCCAAAAGGGATTGGCGCTTTGTTTGTTCGTCGCAAACCCCGTATCCGTATTGAAGCGCAAATACACGGTGGTGGACATGAGCGCGGTATGCGTTCAGGTACTTTAGCAGTTCACCAGATCGTAGGTATGGGCGAAGCCTTCCGTATTGCTCGCATCGAAATGGTTGAAGAGAACGCGCGCATTCGTGCATTGCGCGATCGCTTGCTGACTGGCTTGAAAGATATTGAAGAGGTCTATGTCAACGGCGACATGGATGATCGTGTTCCACATAACCTCAATATTAGTTTTAACTATGTTGAAGGTGAATCGATGCTGATGGCATTGAAAGATTTGGCTATCTCATCTGGATCTGCATGTACTTCAGCATCTTTAGAGCCTTCTTATGTACTGCGTGCGCTTGGTCGTAATGATGAATTGGCTCACAGCTCAATTCGTTTTACCTTGGGACGTTTTACTACAGAGCAAGAAGTGGATTTCACAATCAAATTAGTGAAAGAGAAAATTGCGAAGTTACGTGAGCTCTCCCCGCTTTGGGAAATGTTTAAGGATGGTATTGATCTCAGTACTATCCAGTGGGCGGCGCACTAAATCGTATTGAAGATAGTTAAGCTAAACAATAGATAAAAGAAATAACGAGGAAATACCATGGCATATAGCGACAAAGTAATTGATCATTATGAAAATCCCCGCAACGTCGGTTCTTTTGAGAAGGGCGACGACCAAGTGGGTACTGGCATGGTCGGTGCGCCAGCTTGTGGCGACGTCATGAAATTACAAATCCGTGTAAATGATCAGGGTGTCATTGAGGATGCCAAGTTCAAGACTTATGGCTGCGGCTCTGCCATTGCATCTTCCTCATTGGTAACTGAGTGGGTTAAAGGTAAAACTTTGGATCAAGCTTTGGAGATTAAGAACTCCTTAATTGCGGAAGAGTTAGCTTTGCCGCCTGTAAAAATCCACTGCTCTATCTTGGCTGAGGATGCCATCAAGGCAGCAGTGGCTAATTACAAAGAAAAGCATCCAGCCAAGTAAAGATAAAGAGGCATTCATCATGGCAATTACCTTGACCGATAAAGCAGCAAAGCACGTACAGCGCA
>NZ_NCJB01000328.1:0-2454 GCF_002282275.1 Polynucleobacter sp. 39-46-10
ACTCATGAGGCCAACCAAAATCAAACCACCAAATAACTTGGCATTAATGCCGCCCAAGAATAAAATTCCAAAGGCAATTAAGGCAACCACAACAAATGCACCCATATCGGGTTCAGCCATGAGCAAGCCACCAACCAAGGCAACCGCAATGCCCATTGGCAACATGCCTTTCACAAATGAGTGGAGATACTCTTGGCGCTGCACCGTATAACTTGCAGCAAAAATCACTGCAGCAAATTTCATTAATTCAGATGGCTGGAAATTCATGAGACCCAATGGGATCCAACGCTTAGCACCATTCACGCCTTTTCCAACACCAGGAATAAGTACCGCAATTAACAGGAGAACCGTAAAGCCAAAAATGATTGGGGAATAACGATCCCAAACATGGGTTGGGATTTTAAATACCCAAATAGCAACACCAATGGCAATGGCTAATGAAATGCAATGGCGAATCAAGAAATAATTACTGCTGTAGTTTGCGTACTTAGGACCATCAGCCAAAGTAATCGATGCAGAGTAGACCATCACTAAACCAATTAAGGCTAGTGACAATACCGCCCAAACTAATAACTGGTCATAGTCCATCATGCGTGAGCGAGTTTGCTCAACACCAGAAACTGCATCTCTCAAGCCGCTTCGGAAATTGTCTATCCCACCTCTGGAGAAATTCCAGAAGCGGCCAAGGCCCAACCTATTCTCAGGAAAAAGTTTTTCCTTCAAACTCATGCATCTGCTCCTTGGAATTGCATTCCCAGCTCTTCAACTTCAGCAACAAACGCCTCTGCGCGTGCTACGTAATCGCTAAACTGGTCAAAGCTGGCGCAAGCCGGTGAGAGCAAAACAATATCGCCAGACTGAGCTTGTTGTGCAGCTGCAGTCACTGCATTTTGTAAAGTCTCACTCATCACACAGGGGACTGAGTCGGCCAAAGCCTCAGCAATAATTGGGGCGTCCTTGCCAATTAGGAAAACACCTTTTACAAAACGTAGCGCAGGATCGCGTAAGGGACCAAAGTCTTGACCCTTGCCTTCTCCACCAGCAATTAACCAGATCCGCTTGCCAGACTCATTGGCGCTTAAGCCATTTAATGCAGCTACTGTTGCTCCTACATTGGTGCCCTTACTATCGTCCACATATTCAACATTGGACACAATGGACACACTTTGAACGCGATGAGGCTCACCTTGGTAATCACGCAATCCATGCAAGAGCATATTCATCGGCAAACCAGCTGCTCGTGCTAAGGCTAGTGCAGCCAATGCATTCAAAGCGTTATGACGACCACGAATGCGTAAGGCATCAGAAGGGATTAAACGCTTTAGTCTTAATGGCTCGTCCTCTACAACGGCTACTTTGCGACGGCGTTTTGGCTGTGGCTCAACATCTTCGTCCACCTCGGCCCAGACCAGCCAATCAATTCCACCGGCACGCAGATCATGCTCAATTCCAAAAGCGCCCTGCTCATCAGGACGACTAGCGCCAAAAGTAATGACTGATTGATTGGCTTTTTGCTCATCGGTGAGCAAATTCATGACTAGTGAATCGTCACGATTCAAGATACAGATTGTGTCTTGTCCAAAGATATTGGCTTTTGCATCAACATAGGCCTGCATATCCCCATGCCAATCCAAATGATCTTGGGTAATATTTAATACAGTAGCTGCCGTTGCATTAAAAGTGCTCGTATAAACCAGTTGGAAGCTGGAGAGTTCAAGCACCCAAATCTCTGGCATATCGGCAACTTGATCAGACTCATCCAAGCAAGACATCAGCTTATCTAAAGCGGCTGGGCTGATATTGCCAGCAACAGCAACACGCTTGCCAGCACGTTCACACAACTGCCCTGTTAGCGCAGTCGTTGTTGTTTTTCCATTAGTTCCGGTGATAGCCAATAGAGCTGGCTTATATTGAGATTCTTCAACCTGAGCCATACGATTCAATGCAGCAATCGCTCTCGCAAAGAACTCCAACTCTCCCCAGATATCAATATTAGATTCTTGCACCTTAGCCAAGAAAGAAGCTATTGGCTCCTGCAGTGGTGATAGGCCAGGACTCATTCCGATAACATCGACACCCTTTAAATGAGCGTCATCAAGAGGTCCAAAGTAAGCCTCTTTGAGTCCCGCAAATTGAAGATCCGCCAACCATGCTTTTTGGCGCTCATTTAACTGCTCACGATCACGTGTATCGGCCAAGCTGACTTTTGCGGCATTCCTCAAGCACCACTTAGCCATGGCATAACCAGACTCTCCCAATCCTAGGATTAAGAAATGCTGAGGCGCTTGATAGCCCTCTTCTGCGATAAGAGCTGGGTTAGCGAAGGCTTGGTCTAAGTTATGCATATTCTTTGGCTTACCTTAATTTCAGGCTGGAGAGGCCAATGAGGACTAATAAAATGGTGATGATCCAGAAGCGAACTACCACTTGTGTTTCGCGCCAGCCACCCAATTC
>NZ_NCJB01000329.1:0-2453 GCF_002282275.1 Polynucleobacter sp. 39-46-10
ACTCACCAAAACCCAAGATTTTACATTAAAGGACTAAAAAAGCCCAGTCGCTTGATAAATAGGGGAAAATTAGCCCATGAATCTGCTTTCTGCTGCCGCCAAGGTTAGCTCCCTCACCATGCTCTCCAGGATCACCGGACTCCTCCGTGAGACCCTGATTGCCCGTAGTTTTGGGGCCTCGGAGTGGACAGATGCCTTTAATGTGGCCTTCAGACTACCTAATTTGCTACGCCGACTGTTTGCCGAGGGAGCCTTTTCTCAGGCATTTGTGCCGATTTTGGGAGAAATTTCCACTAAAGGGGACGTAAAACAGTCCCAAATCCTTGTAAATGCCGTTGCCACGCTCTTATTTTGGGCTTTGTTGCTCACGGTACTCCTTGGGGTGATCGGTGCCCCTCTGTTGATTCTGGTGATTGCTACGGGCTTTGAGGGTGGTCCAGCATATGAGGCAAGCGTAGTCATGACCCGAATCATGTTCCCCTACATTGGCCTCATTTCCATGGTTTCCCTGTCAGCCGGGATCCTTAATACTTTTGGCCGCTTTGCTATTCCGGCATTTACCCCAGTTTTACTCAATTTAGCCCTGATCAGCAGCGCCATCTTCTTGGCACCTTATTTGAATCAACCGATTTATGCCTTGAGCATTGGCGTGCTCGTGGGTGGCTTTTTGCAGCTTGCGATTCAGGTTCCGGCGCTATACCGCCTAGGCTTATTGCCTAAAGTGGGTCTCTTACCAGGCGCCATCAAAGCGGCCATAAAAAATCCGGATGCACGGCGCGTCATGAAACTCATGGGGCCCGCGGTGTTTGCAGTCTCCGTCGCCCAGATTTCCCTCATCATCAATACCAATATTGCATCTCGCTTACAAACTGGTAGCGTCTCCTGGCTCTCTTACGCCGATCGTCTGATGGAGTTTCCGACCGCCCTCTTAGGCGTTGCGCTAGGCACAGTCTTGCTACCGAGCTTGAGCAAGGCAAATGCAAAAAATGATTTAGTACATGCTGGTGAACTTCTCATTTGGGGGTTACAGCTCACCTTTTTGCTGGCCGCCCCTTGCGCAATTGCTCTCTTTATTTTTGGTGAGCCACTAGCAGCGGTGCTGTATCACTACGGCAAGTTCAGTGCCCTGGATGTCCTCATGACACAGCGTGCACTGGCAGCTTATGGCGTTGGGCTCATTGGTCTTATTTTGGTAAAGATCTTGGCCCCCGGCTTTTATTCACGACAAGATATCCGAACACCAGTAAAAATTGGCTTGTTGGTCTTGGTAGCAACCCAATTGGCTAACTTAGCTTTTGTTCCTTGGTTGGGCCATGCTGGCCTTGCCCTTTCCGTGGGCGCTGGCGCCTGCCTAAATGCAACGCTATTGTGGGTTGGCCTACATCGTCGCGGCGCTCTACCTAGTGCCGCATGGTTAAAGTACTTAGGGCAGCTTTTGCTCGCATTAATTCCTTTTGCATTTCTCTTGTATTACGCCGCTACTGCACACGATTGGATCGCTCTGCAATCTAGCCCCTGGATCCGCATTGGATTGCTAGCTGCCTGGCTAGCTGCTGCTGCAGTAGTTTATTTTTCAGCCCTATGGCTTGTTGGCATTCGCTGGCAAAAATTCCTGCGTCATGCAAAATAGCTTTTATGCCAACACAACAACTTGACTATTTCACATCCCTCGTTGCTGAGGACGAGCACTTTCCCTTAACTGAAGCGACGGTTGCAGTTGCTCAGCATGCCTATCCTGATCTCAACGTTCAGGGAGTACTAGATCAAATTGATCAGTGGGGAAACAAACTCAAGCAACGTATTACTTCCGATACCCCGCCGATTCAGCGCCTGCAGTTGCTCAAGCATTTCTTTTACAACGAATTGGGTTTTGGCCCCAATCCGAATGATTTTTACGCGCCCGAGAATTCTTATCTTCATCAAATCATTGAGAATCGCCGCGGCATTCCGATCTCCCTAGCAATCTTGATGATGGAGCTTGGTCAGCAAATTGGTTTAAATATTCGCGGAGTATCTTTCCCCAATCACTTCATGATGCGCATCTCCTTGCAACAAGGTGAAATCATCATGGACCCATTAAATGGCGAGTCCCTCTCCAAAAATCAATTACAGGAAATGCTCGACCCCTACCTCGATGCTAAAGGCTATCGTGGCGAACTGAGTCTGCCACTCAATATTTTCTTGCGAGCCTCTAGCTCTCGAGAAATTCTCTCGCGCTTTATGAGAAATCTCAAAATGATTTACTCCGAAGATGAACGTTGGGAGCGTCTACTAGGCATTCAAGAGCGCCTCGTCATTTTGCTGCCAGAGTCAAGCGAAGAGATTCGAGATCGCGGTTTAATCTTTGCGCAACTAGAGTACGTTCGCCCTGCAATAGCCGACCTTCATCGCTACTTAAGCGAAATGCCTGGCGCAGAAGATGCAGCGGATATTCGTGAGCATATTGCTACGCT
>NZ_NCJB01000025.1:0-17941 GCF_002282275.1 Polynucleobacter sp. 39-46-10
ATTAATCGACTGTTTTGTAGACAAAATCAGGTGATTTGGCTGTCTAAAGACATTTTTGTCTACATGCCACTAATTTTAAGTAGCATGTAATTTACAGCTATCTATATCCCCATATTGCCTAAATGTTGCGCAACTCGATCCATCGGGTTTTCAGAACTAGCTAGTGGCGCACCTAAGGTAGAGGTTCTCGCCCGTATGGGCTGAAGACCACGAACTACGCTATGTTTGGCATTTGCAAAACTTGGCTCCGGCCTTTCAATTGCTTCATAAATGGACTCAATCATGGTCTGCCATTGCTCGGGCTGATTGTTCTGCACAAACACCTGCATATAAAAAGGATCTGACATGTATTTATTAAAGCAGATCGCCTTGTCAATGTGATCGATTTCATCTGAGCGAGTATTTAAAAAATTGAGCATCTGTAGCTTTGCATCTGAAACCAATGACGATGGTTTTTTCTTGGCATCAGCCAGAGTCATGACATTGCCCACCAACTTGCTTTCTACTTCATATTTACGGATCACATCTTGCAAGCTGGTGACTGTAACCTGCAAGTCTTCAACCCGCTTTTCTAGATCGCGCTTCTCATTAATGATCTTCTGTACACGCTCACACCCTCTCTTGGATTTGATGTTGCTAGAGGCTTCTGGGTTGATGCTGCCATCGGTTTCGGGGCTCGAATCCGTAGGTAGGGGGTTCAAAGCCCGCTTGATGAGCTCTGTTGCTGTTTCAGTTTGAATCTCGGCTTGTGGAAGCGTATCGACAGTAATAGCTACTGGTGCAGGCAATAGTTCACCCAGGTCGTGGGCTTGTGGTGCTGATTTTGTCTCTACAGCAGACATAGCGGCTGGTACATGGATTACATTGTACTTCAGCAGCACACAAAACGATTCATAACAAAACGTAAAACGGAGATTAAATTTCATGATGGCAATTCGCTTATACAGTCTGTATCGCTCGTATGGATACACAAAAATGAGTTCTGCAAAGATGACTATGCAGGCATATCGTAAAAATTCAAAACGCGCCCGCTAAGAAGATGGTGATGAGTCAATCAAGTCCTCAGATCCTACCAATTACCTTGATGAGAATTCCACAAATATTGAAGGTAATGCCAGTTTCTAAATCTAAGTTTTGGCTGATGGTTCAGAAAGGTGAGTTTCCAAAGCCGATCAAAATCGGTCGATCTTCCTTTTGGACTATTGAGCAAGTGCAGGTATTTATTCGGGAGAGGAGTGTTCAATCCACCAATTGAGTAATGGTTATCTCCTGAGCTTATGCTATGTATCCTACGGAAAACTCAGGAGATGACTATGCAAGTAAATAATTTATACAAGTCATTTAGCGTTGATGTCTATAGCGATCGCAGCCTCCTAAGTGAAAGTCCTTGGCTTAGGATTGGGGAGTTTGAGGAACTTGATGATGCGATTGATGCCTGCAAGAAAGTGGTTGATGGTTTCCTGCAGTCGCCTTTAAATACCCTCATTGAGTCAGAGCAGTTGGTTACAGCTTTTCTGAGCTTTGGGGATGTGCCGGTTATTAATGGTGCCGAGAATGTACCTAGTTTTGACGTTTATGAGTATCTCGCCCAACGCTGTAGAGAAATCCACAATTAAATGACCTCTAACCAAGTCCAGATTCAGACAATGTTTTAGTGGTGGGTGGGATGGTGGGTAGAGGAGCCTTAAAAACGAAGAGCCCCGTTTATTGGGGCTCTGGTGTCGTAAGTGGCGGAAGAGGTGAGATTCGAACTCACGGAGGACTTTCATCCTCGCCAGTTTTCAAGACTGGTGCATTCAACCGCTCTGCCACTCTTCCTGATTTGAGTCCTAGATTATAGAGAACTTTTGATTTGCGCCTCTAAATGCTGGGCAATGGCCAAACAAGAGGTGAGACCTGGGGACTCAAAGCCATACAGATTAAATAAGCCCTGGAGCTGATGCTGCCGGGGTCCTTCAAAGTAAAAGTCTCCTGCTGGGGCATTTGGCGGGACGATTTTGGCCCTGACACCAGAGTAATCAGGTTGCAGAGCACCGTCTTTGAGGCCTGGCCAATACTGCCTTACTGCTGCATAAAAACCCTCTCCTCGCTTGGGATCGACTGTGTAATTAATCTGGCTTTCCTCATCAATATCAAGCCACTCCACATCTGGACCAAACTTTGCCTGACCACCCATATCGAGGGTCAGATGAACACCTAGTCCGCCAGGTTCGGGTATCGGATAAATCAAATGACTGAATGGCGATTTTCCAGATAAAGAGAAGTAATTGCCTTTTGCAAAGTAGGCTTTGGGTATGAGATCTTTCGAGAGGCCTTCAATTTTTTGAGCTAACGCTGGCGCACTCAGTCCCGCGCAATTAATCAGCAGCTTAGTCTGAATGGTCATGCCATCAGCGCCACCAATCGTGAGCTCAAAGCTGCCTTCGGCATTGCTGCCAATAGGTTTAGCGCTGAGCAATGGAGATTGATAGGCAACCATACCGCCTGCATCCTCAAAACCACCAAGCAAGGACAGCATTAAGCCGTGGCTATCCACTACACCTGTGGAGCCTGAGAGTAGCGCAGCCTCGCACTGCAGCTGTGACTCTAAAGTCTTAGCCTGCGCTCCAGAAATCATCCTGATATCAGGGACTTGATTTTTTTGGGCTTTGTACAAAATGGCTTGCAGATCATCCAACTGACTAGTATCTGCAGCAACAATTAACTTGCCATACGCCCGATGACTCACTTGGTGACTGCGGCAGTATTCATACAGAAGGCGATTGCCTTCCACGCAGAGTTTGGCCTTGAGAGAATCTTTTGGGTAATAAATCCCCGCGTGAATGACTTCACTATTACGAGCACTGCTGATGGTTCCAAAAGAATCCTCACGCTCGAGCAAGATCGTTTCTCGACCCTGCAAGGCCATTTCCCGGGCCACCGCTAAACCAACTACTCCAGCGCCAACTACGACGCAATCAACCTGCTCCATTCTGCTATTCCTGACCTGATTTCAGATATGTCTCAATTTTGTAATGACTTTTGCCTCAGCTAAAGCCTTGTTATTAATGAAATCGTAACATTTTCAGCGTTTTAAGGGGATTTTGATGCCCTTATTGATAAAATCCAGCAATGTCTATGCAAGCCCAATTAGCTAACAAATGTATTCACTCTGCCCTGGATGTGGTGCTCGATACCGCCTATCAGGGTATAGATATCGGCACTTGGTCAAAGTTGTTTGCGAATGCTCGCAAATCTCAGTTAGAGCAGTTCATTGCAGATCTATTTGCTGGAAAACACATCAACAATAGCGAGGATCGCCCCGCCCTGCATTCTGCACTTCGCAATCTCAGTAAAACGCCAGTTTTAATCGATGGCAAAGATGTTATGCCGGAGGTTTCTGAGGTTTGGCATCGCATTGAAGCGCTGTGCAACAAATGGGTTGGCATCACTGACGTTATACACATTGGTATTGGTGGATCAGACTTTGGTCCTCGCCTAGCTATTGAAGCCTTAGCTCATGTTCCAGGCATTGAAAGCCGCGGCATGCGGATGCATTTCTTGGCCAATATTGATACTGCCGAGCTGGCGCGCATCTTGGCGCGCGCTCAGCCTCATAGCACCCGCGTGATTGTGGTCTCAAAGTCATTCACGACTCTTGAAACTTCTATGAATGCTAAAGCCGTTGTTGCCTGGCTTAAAGATAGCGGCTGCACTCATAGTCAAATTGAGCATGCCTTATATGCTGTGACCGCCAATATTCCAGCGGCAAAAGAATTTGGTGTCAGCGAAGACAACATCTTCCCCTTCTGGGATTGGGTCGGTGGTCGCTACTCTGTCTGGTCGGCAGTAGGTTTACCGATTGCCCTGCAATATGGCTTTGAAACCTTTAAGCAGTTTTTGGCTGGTGCTGAAGCAATGGATTTGCATTTTAAGAATGCACCTCTAGAACAAAATCTGCCAGTCATCATGGCACTCTCTTTGCTGTACCAGCAAGAGAAACACAATATCAAAGCCTATGCAGCCATTCCGTATGCAGATGCCTTGGACTGGTTTCCAAAGTGGTTGCAACAGCTTGACATGGAAAGTAATGGCAAGAGGGTAGATCGCAACGGTAAGCCGGTGAAACATTCTTCACCAGTGGTATTTGGTAGTGCGGGTAGTAATGCACAGCACTCCTACTTCCAACTTTTCCATCAGGGTACAGAAATCATTCCAATTGATTTCATCGCAGTGCGTGAACCGATGAGCGATCGGCCTGAGGCTTTAGCGCACCATCGTATTCTGCTCTCCAATTGCTTGGCACAGGCGCAAGCATTAGCGAATGGCAAAACTGCAAGCAACCCGAATGACGTGTATCCAGGTAAGCGCCCAAGCAATCTATTATTGCTGCCCAAGCTCAATGCTTTCTATCTTGGCGCCCTGCTCGCTTTGTATGAGAACCGCACTGCCACATTAGGTGCATTGTGGAATATCAATAGCTTTGATCAACCTGGCGTGGAATACGGTAAGGTGCTAGCCAAGCCGATTGAGAAGGCCCTCGCAAGTCATCAAAATGATATTGCTGCTAGTGCAGACATAGATGCCGTTACTGCTGCCCGTATTAATCTATTAAATTCAAATAACTAGTTATCGCCCAAGCAAGATTTGGGTTTTTTACTGAAGGATCCGCAATGCAATTGTCTCCATCGATTTTCAAGGCTTACGATATCCGCGGCATTATTGATGAGACTTTAGATCCCTCTATCGCCAAATTGATTGGCCAAGCTTTTGGTACTGAGATGCGTGAGCTTGGTGAGACTGATATCGTGATTGGTCGAGATGGCCGTCTATCTGGTCCTAGCTTGATTGAGGCATTAACAGAAGGGCTACTCTCTACCGGTATTAATGTGATTGATATCGGCATGGTTGCTACACCAATGGTCTACTTTGCAGCCAATCACAACATTAATGGCAAAACGCCGAAATCCGGCATCATGATTACTGGTAGCCACAACCCACCGAACTATAACGGCTTCAAAATGGTATTGGGAACAGCGGCGATTTACGGGGAAAAAATTCAGGACTTACGTAAACGCATTGAAACCAAGCAATTTGTGACCGGTCAAGGAACACGTAGCACCTTTGATATTTTCCCGATGTACATTAACTATATCGTTGGCGATGTAAAGCTGGCTCGCCCTATGAAGATTGCTGTGGATTGCGGGAATGGTGTTGGTGGTGCATTTGCGGGCAAGCTATTTAGAGCCCTGGGTTGTGAAGTGCAAGAGCTGTTCTGTGAAGTTGATGGTCATTTTCCTAACCACCATCCAGATCCTGCTCATATTGAGAACTTACAAGATCTCATCAAAAACCTCCAGACTACCGATAATGAATTAGGTCTCGCCTTTGATGGGGATGCCGATCGCTTAGGTGTAGTGACTAAAGATGGTCAAGTGATTTTCCCTGACCGTCAAATGATGCTCTTTGCTAAAGATGTTCTCTCACGCAATCCTGGCGGTCAAATTATTTACGATGTGAAGTGCACTCGTAATCTAGCGACCTATGTAAAAGAACATGGTGGCGAACCGATTATGTGGAAAACAGGTCATTCTTTAGTCAAGGCTAAGCTCAAAGAAACTGGCGCGCCGCTTGCTGGTGAGATGAGCGGCCACATCTTCTTTAAGGATCGTTGGTTTGGGTTTGATGATGGCCTGTATACCGGCGCACGCTTGTTAGAGATCCTCAGTAAAGAGAAAAATCCGAGCGACACGCTTAATCACTTGCCTAATGCGATCTGTACACCAGAGTTGCAGCTAGCTTGTGCTGAAGGTGAGCCTTTTGCACTACTCGAAACTATTAAGGCAAATGCCAAGTTCCCTACTTCTGAATCTATCAACACCATTGATGGTGTCCGCGTGGAATATGCCGATGGCTTTGGTCTGGCTAGACCATCTAATACCACTCCAGTGGTAGTAATGCGTTTTGAGGCAGATAGTGAAGAGGCTATCAAGCGTATTCAGGCAGAGTTTAAGGCGGTGTTGTTGGCAGCTAAGCCTGAAGCAAAGTTGCCATTTTAAATAACTAAGGTCTGCCCTCATGAGTTGCTGCAATAGAGATAAAATTACTCATGACTTCAACTGCTAGCACCCCTATCGCCTTTGACTACCCCCAGCAGAATGCTGCCGGGGCTACCTGCACCGCCCAAGCTTGGGCCAAAACACCCCCACAACTTCATGGGGTTGAAAAAGCTGCAGTTGTTGCTCGTATTAAGCAATTGCTAATCGAGAAAGATGCTGCATTGGTGGCTCATTACTATGTAGATGGCGATATTCAGGATCTAGCTATGGAGACCGGCGGCTTTGTTGCCGACTCTTTGGAGATGGCGCGTTTTGGTAAGAATCATTCTGCGAAAAATTTGATTGTGGCTGGCGTCCGTTTTATGGGTGAGTCTGCCAAGATTCTGAGTCCTGAGAAGCGCGTCTTTATGCCAGATTTGGAAGCAACCTGCTCTTTAGACCTGGGCTGCGAAGCGACTGACTTTGCTACATTTAGAGCAATGCATCCAGATCGCACTGTAGTGGTCTATGCCAATACTAGTGCTGCAGTTAAAGCGCAAGCCGACTGGATGGTAACAAGCTCTTGTGCCTTAGCCATCGTTCATCAACTCAAAGTTGAAGGTAAGAAAATTCTGTGGGCACCTGATCGTCACTTAGGTCGCTATATTCAAGAACAGACTGGTGCTGATATGTTGTTGTGGAATGGCGCCTGCATTGTTCATGATGAATTTAAGGCAGTTGAATTAGAAATGTTGATGGCCGCACATCCCAATGCCATGGTTTTGGTTCACCCCGAATCCCCACAAGGAGTTGTGGATTTAGCAGATGTAGTGGGATCTACCTCAGCCATGATTAAGGCTGTAGTAGAAGGTAGCGCTACTGAATATATTGTGGCTACCGATAATGGCATCTTGCATCGCATGCGCCAACTAGCACCAAATAAAGTATTGATCGAAGCTCCAACTGCCGGCAACAGTGCGACATGTAAGAGCTGTGCTCACTGCCCTTGGATGGCCATGAATGGCTTGCAAGGAATTTTGGATTGCTTAGAGAATGCCTCTGGTGAGATATTCATTGAGGAAGATGTACGAGTTAAGGCTCTCGGCTGTATTGAGCACATGCTAGATTTCACTCAGAACCATCCTGACCTGCTTGCAAGAGCGCAGCATGGCTTTGTAAAGAACATTGGCGTTGCTTGATTAAAAGATACTATGTTTGATTACAACGAAACCTTAGAGCAGGCCCGCCAACGCAATATTGCCGATGCACTAATGGAAGACATTGGCAAGTGCGACTGGACTGCGCAATTGGTTCCTAGCAAACCTGTTCATGCTCAATTAATTGTTCGTGAGCAGGCTGTTCTGTGCGGGGTAGATTGGTTCGAGGGCACCCTGAAGAAACTCGATCCTGCAGTAAAAGTGACTTGGTACTACCTGGAGGGCGACTTGATGAAGTCTGATACCAAGGTTTGCGATATTGAAGCCAATTCTCGCGCCCTGCTGTCTGCTGAGCGTCCTTGTATTAATTTCTTGCAGACATTGTCTTGGACTGCAAGCATTGCGCGTCAACACGTTGAAGCCATTGCAGGCGTTAGCCCAAACCCTAAAGGTTGCGCCGTACTCGATACACGCAAGACGATTCCTGGCTTACGTCAAGCGCAGAAATACGCAGTCCGTGTCGGTGGCGGCCAAAACCAGCGTCTTGCACTTTGGCATGGCATCTTGATTAAAGAGAATCACATTGCTGCTGCGGGTGGTGTTGCAGCCGCAGTGAAAGCGGCACAAGCATTGAATTCTGGGGTGGATATTCAGGTGGAAGTGGAGAACTTTGCTGAATTGAAAGAGGCTTTGGATGCTGGGGCAAAGAGCATCCTGATTGATAACTTCACTACCGAGCAAATGAAAGAGGCGGTTGCCTTTACTAATGGTCGCGCTTTATTGGAGGCTTCTGGTGGCATCGACCTAGATCAGATGCGTGCAATCGCCGCTACTGGGGTTGATCGCATCTCACTCGGAAAGCTGACTAAAGATATTAAGGCAGTGGATTTCTCAATGAGAATATCCGCATAACAATCCATTTTTAGGCTTCAGGGCCTTCAGAATTTCCCTCAGCTTGAGGCGTCAGAATGGTCGGATAAGAAACGGCCCAAGTCCCCGGGTAATCGCGGCTGTAATGCAATCCCCTGCTCTCTCTGCGCATGAGAGCCGATCTCACGATCAGTTCCGCACATTCCAAGAGGTTGCGCAGCTCAATGAGGTCGCGTGTGACTTTAAAGTTCGCGTAATACTCTTGTACTTCATATCTGAGGAGCTTAATGCGGTGTAATGCACGCTCCAGTCTTCGATTGGTTCTCACAATGCCAACGTAGTTCCACATCAATGAACGTAGCTCATCCCAATTATGGGCAATGACCACCTGCTCATCCGCATCCTCAACCTGACTCTCATCCCATAAGGGCAAACTGGGCATCGCCGGAGTCTTGAGTGACGAGATATCCTGAGCAGCAGCTTTACCAATCACTACGCACTCCAACAGGGAGTTGCTGGCCAAGCGATTGGCACCATGAAGCCCCGTATAGGTCGCCTCACCTACTGCATATAAGCCTGGCAAGTCTGTTTTTCCTTTGAGATCCGTTACAACACCACCACAGGTGTAATGCGCTGCGGGTACGACTGGGATAGGCTCTTTAGTGATATCTAGACCCAAAGTCATGCAACGCGCATAGATCATCGGGAAATGCTCTTTAATAAATGCTTCGCCTAAATGAGTGGCATCCAGATGCACGTAATCTAAGCCGTGCTTCTTCATCTCAAAGTCGATTGCCCTAGCAACAATGTCACGAGGAGCTAACTCATTGCGCTCATCATGTTCAGGCATAAAGCGAGTGCCGTTTGGCAGCTTGAGTAAGCCACCCTCACCCCGCATTGCCTCAGTAATCAAAAAGGTTCTGTCACTGGGGTGATAAAGGCACGTTGGATGAAACTGAATAAACTCCATATTACCGACGCGGCAACCCGCACGCCAGGCCATGGCAATACCATCGCCAGTAGCAGTGTCTGGGTTGCTGGTGTAGCGATAGACTTTACCGACGCCACCAGTAGCCAATACCACTGACTTAGCTTCAATTGTTTCTACGCGATTATTTTTAATATCGAGCGCATACACACCATAGCAACGGTTCGGTTTGGTACGTTGCGTCTTGGCATCTAAGTGACGATTGGTAATCAAATCTAAAGCAATCCAATGCTCTAGTAGCTGAATATTTTTATGGGCTCTTGCCTTATCGAGCAATACCTCATGAATGGCTTTACCAGTTGCATCGGCAACGTGCGCAATGCGACGTTGACTATGACCGCCTTCACGCGTGAGGTGCAAACCCATCGGACCAGTTTCATCAGCAGTAAACGGAACGCCCTGCTCAACCAGCCAACGAATCGCTTCAGCACTTTCTTCGGCAATGTAACGTGCAGTTGATTCCACTACAAGGCCTGCGCCTGCATCTAGTGTGTCGGCGACATGAGCATCAATACTGTCATGCTCTTTATCAACCACCCCAACAATGCCACCCTGCGCCCAGGCAGTTGCAGCCTCACCCAGACCACGCTTAGCCATCACAATGACTGGCTGTGTCTCCGCCATGTGCAGAGCAACGGTTAAACCGGCTAACCCGGCTCCAATAATGAGGACAGGTAATTCTGCTTTGGGATTAGCTACTGAAGTTTGGGGTTTTAAACTGGCCATAGAAGATCAATTCTAAAGGCCAATCATTATTTGGGTACTTTTATGTCATCAGAACAACAAAGCCCCTATTTCAGGGGCTTTGTTGAATTAGACTAAGTTAAGCAACGAATTAACTTACCGTCGCTTTCTGTCTCTCAGGATCATTAGTACCATAACCCATCACTGCAGCAGCCTGACCACCTTTAGCTAGCTTGACTGCGCAGTACTTAAATTCCGGAATCTTGCCAAACGGGTCTAAGGCAGGGTTGGTGATTAAGTTGGCTGCAGCTTCATAGTAAGCGAATGGAATAAAGATCACGCCACGTGGAGTGCCATCATCTCTACGCACATGAATCCCTACTTCGCCACGACGTGACTGAACGGTAATGACATCGCCAGCTGAAACGCCCAACTGAGTCATATCCTCGCCATGCATTGACACAGTAGCCATTGGCTCGATCGCGTCCAAGACGGTTGCGCGGCGAGTCATACTGCCGGTATGCCAATGCTCTAGCTGACGACCTGTAATCAGCACAAATGGATACTCCGCATCTGGGCGCTCATTCGCAGGGATGATATCGGCTGGTACCAACTTCACTCTGCCATCTTTAGTATCAAACTTGTCGTTAAACACAATTGGACGACCTGGGTCTTCCGCAGACAAGCATGGGTATGTCACGCTGGATTCTTTTTCTAGGCGCTCCCAAGTAATACCGTTAATGGCCGCATGCATTGCTTGACGCATTTCATCATAAACCTCTGCAACACCATCATCCGGACCTTGGTAGTTCCAGTTCAAGCCCATGCGCTTCGCAATTTGCTGAATGATCCACAAATCAGGTCTGGCATCTCCAGGAGGATTGATGGCTTTCTTGCCCATCTGAACCATACGATCCGTATTGCTAGCAGTACCAACCTTCTCTGGCCATGCACTTGCTGGCAATACTACGTCTGCCAAGAGTGCGGTCTCAGTCATGAAGATATCTTGCACAACCAACAGATCTAAGGCAGCTAAAGCATGACGTGCATGATTCAAATCAGGGTCACTCATCGCAGGGTTCTCGCCCTCGACATACATGCCACGAATCTTGTCTGGATCACTGTCCGGCGCAGTGATCTTATGCATGATCTCTACAACGGTATAGCCAGGCTTCTTATCTAATGGGGTATCCCAGAATTTCTCAAACCACGCGTGCGCTTCTGGATTGTCAACGCGTTGGTAGTTCGGGAACATCATCGGAATTAATCCCGCATCACTAGCACCCTGAACGTTATTTTGTCCACGCAGTGGATGCAAGCCAGATCCAGGTTTACCAATTTGACCGGTAATACTCACCAAGGCAATTAAGCAACGAGCATTGTCAGTGCCGTGAACGTGCTGGCTGACACCCATGCCCCACAAAATCATGGCAGATTTAGTTGTAGCAAATTCTCTAGCCACTTCACGCAATGTTTCCGCAGGAATACCGCAGAGTGGCGCCATTGCTTCAGGGCTGTAGCCCTTGATATTTTCTTTGAGAGCCTCAAAGTTATTGGCGCGATTGGCAATAAATTCTTTATCAGCAAGACCTTCTTCAATGATCGTAAAGATCATCGCATTGAGCATGGCAACGTCAGTATCTGGCTTGAACTGCATCGTGCGCCAGGCATGTTTACTGATTTCGGTCGCACGTGGATCACACAATACAATTTTTGCACCGCGTTTAGCAGCGTTCTTAAACCAGGTAGCAGCAACGGGATGGTTTGCTGTTGGGTTTGAGCCGATCAAGAAAATAAGGCTTGAGTGCTCAACATCGTTTACTTGATTACTTACTGCGCCAGAACCAACACCCTCTAACAGAGCAGCGACAGATGATGCATGGCAAAGACGGGTGCAATGGTCAACGTTATTGCTACCAAAACCAGTGCGTACCAATTTTTGGAATAAGTAGGCTTCTTCGTTACTGCCTTTTGCAGAACCGAATCCAGCTAACACTTTATTGCCGTATTGATCTTTCAACTTTTTAAGGCCGCCACCAGCAACTTCTAGAGCCTCTTCCCACGTCGCTTCACGGAAGATCTCAGACCAATCTTGCTTGCCTTCAAGCAAGGCCTCATCTTTAGCAACACCTGCTTTACGAATCAGCGGCTTGGTTAAGCGCTGTGGATTGTGGATGTAGTCCATACCAAAGCGACCTTTAACACAAAGGCGGTTGTGGTTGGCTGGGCCATCGCGACCCTCAACACTGACAATCTTTTCATCTTTAACGTTGTAAGTAATTTGGCAACCGACGCCGCAGAAAGGACATACTGAATCCACTTTGCGATCCACGGTTTGTGAGCCGATCAATCCCTTAGGCATTAACGCACCTGTTGGACAAGCCTGTACACACTCGCCACAAGCAACGCAAGTACTGTCACCCATAGGGTCATTCAAATCAAATACGATCTCGCTATGAGCGCCACGCATTGCGTAGCCGATCACATCATTCACCTGTTCTTCACGACAAGCGCGCACGCAACGATTACATTGAATACAAGCATCTAAGTTCACGGCCATCGCTGGGTGAGATACGTCATTGCTGACTTTTTCACGGCGCAATGCCTTGAGCTCTGGACGTACTGTGACATCCATGCGGGCAGCCCAGGTGCTGAGCTCGCCATGTTGATTTTTTTGCTCTTCTTCTTTACTGTCACCTACCCATTTAAATCCTTCGTCAGGCATATCGGACAGCAACATCTCGAGTACCAGCTTTTGACTCTTCAGTGCACGCTCGCTATTCGCTTTGACATCCATTCCTGGAGTAGCGCTACGGCAGCAACTTGGCGCCAACGTGCGTTCGCCATTAATCTCTACAACGCAAGCGCGACAGTTACCATCGGGACGGTAGCCGTCTTTGAAACACAGATGCGGAATATCAATACCATGTCGTTTGGCCGCTTTGAGAATAGTCTCGCCTTCGTAAGAAACGATGGTTTGCCCGTCTAGTTTGAACTCAACGGTTTGCAATTCAAGCTCTTTAGGATTTACTGGTGCGTTCATATTTGTCTCGTTATTCCCTATTCTTTTATTAAGCAACTTCCTTATTAAACTTCTTCTGGGAAATATTTAGCAATGCAACGAATCGGATTGGGTGCAGCTTGACCTAGGCCACAGATAGAAGCATCAACCATTACAGTTGCCAAGTCTTCTAAAGTGTCTTGATCCCAAGATGGCGACTGCATTAACTTGGCAGCCTTGCTAGTGCCTACACGACATGGCGTACATTGACCACAACTCTCGTGCTCAAAAAAGTGCATGACATTAAGTGCCATATCGCGCGCCTTGTCTTTATCACCAAACACCATCACCGCAGCAGAGCCAATGAAACAGCCATAAGGCTGCAAGGTATCAAAGTCCAGCGGAATGTCATTCATGGTTGCTGGCAAGATGCCACCTGATGCGCCACCAGGTAGGTAGCCGTAGAACTTGTGACCATCTTGCATGCCGCCACAATACTCGTCAATCAATTCCTGAATCGTGATACCGGCTGGGGCCAACTTCACACCGGGGTTCTTGACGCGCCCGCTAACGCTGAAGCTTCGTAAGCCTTTGCGATCATGGCGACCAAAAGAGCTAAACCACTCAGGGCCACGCTGAACAATGTCACGTACCCAATAGAGCGTCTCGAAGTTATGTTCGAGCGTTGGACGACCAAATAATCCGACCTGCGCAATATATGGGGGGCGCATGCGGGGTTCGCCACGCTTACCTTCGATGCTTTCAATCATGGCAGATTCTTCACCGCAGATATAAGCGCCCGCACCACGACGTAACTCAATCAGCGGCAATTTAAATGGCGGATTTGCAATCAGCTTAGCTAGCTCTACTTCGAGTAATTCGCGGCAACCGTGGTACTCATCACGCAAATAAATATAGCAAGCATCAACACCAACTACATTGGCTGCAATTAACAAACCCTCTAAGAAGCGATGCGGATCACGTTCTAAATAAGTGCGGTCTTTAAATGTACCTGGCTCACCTTCGTCAATATTCACTGCCATCAACTTAGGAGCAGGTTGATC
Organism: Polynucleobacter sp. 39-46-10; assembly: GCF_002282275.1. Lineage (NCBI taxonomy): Bacteria > Pseudomonadati > Pseudomonadota > Betaproteobacteria > Burkholderiales > Burkholderiaceae > Polynucleobacter > Polynucleobacter sp. 39-46-10. The sequence continues at coordinate 13,782 of NZ_NCJB01000025.1, forward strand.
TTTCACAATCCGCCACTTACGCCCTGCTGGGAAACCCGCGCCACCGAGACCACGAAGGCCAGAGTTTTCCATGGCCTTGATGATGCTTTCGGCATCCTTCTTGCCATCAATAATTTCTTTGGCTAAAGCGTAACCACCTTGTGCGCGATAAGATTCATAACCCACATAATCAGGCGAAAGAGCTTGATTTTCACCCTGAGGAGAGACACCCTTTTCAGCCAAGGCTGCAGGATCAAAATTCGCACTGTCTTTGGCCATTGGCTGAGTTGTCAAATTATTTTTGACAGCAGCGACAACTTTGTCGGTGGTTGCAAATAACACTGGGTACTGATGCACAACCGCTACTGGAGCCTGCTCACAACGACCCACGCATGGTGCAGCCTCCACCTTAATCTTTGGGTTACCTAAAATTGCCGGCAACTTTGCCAATAGATTTTGCGCACCAGCCAGTTCGCAAGCGATACCATCACATACACGCAAGGTGATATCTGCAACCGGATCATTGCCACGCACTACTTCAAAGTGGTGATAGAAAGTAGCTACTTCATAAACCTCAGCCATCGGTAAATTCATTTCTTTTGCGAGGGCAACTAAATGACGATCATGCAAAGCGCGATATTCATCATTCAGCTTGTGTAAATTTTCAATGAGTAAATCGCGACGTTCCGCTGCAGCACCAATTAACTGGCGAACCTCTGCCAAGGACACATCATCCGCTTGACGTCCCTTGAGTTTGCTTTTGCGACGAATGGTTTCCCTTAAATCATCTGCAGTTGCCACGGCAACAGCTTTGATTTCGCCAGAGGGTTTTGGGTGATTCATAGTAATAGTCTCTAATTTCTAATCGCAATAATGTTGCTGTTTTGATGTGTCTTCAATCTCGCTTGAGAATGCCCCAATTAGCGAGAAATGCTTTGCCTCACCTAAATAGGGAATTCCCAAAATCATGATCGATTTTGGGTTATTTCTACACTCAAGTCCTTGACGGAGCTCAAGTGAATTTATTAAGGGTAAACCCTAGGTTAAATAACTGATGGGGATGGCTTGTCGCCAGGTGGGAGAGAGTAGTCCAACTTACGCTCATAAACACGCGCCTTATAGCACTCGTTATAGCCCTTGCTGCCAATTTGCCAGCCAATAGAGGTGCAATCATCTTGGGCTGCCGACTCGATTGAGTTGCATCCAGATAAGGCAATGGCAACAATAGAGGCAAAAATGGCTAAGGGACGCAATGTAGGTGAATTCATACCCCAAGTCTACTTGATTCTGAGCTCGACTTCGAGGGGAACGCCCTCCTTCCCTGCGCTGACAATCTTGACTTCACCCAAGTTAATTCGATCCTTGAGGGCGGGATTACTTTTCACCATGAAATCCGAAGCTAGCTTAGCCCGATTTTTAGCCAAAGTTCTCAGGTCTTCATCCGTCACAGGGATACTAGCAATGAGCTCTGTGTGTAACTGCTCGTTACGCGCAACACCCTCTGGAAGGGTAATTAAACGTTGGCCCAATTTGATTCTGCCGACATATTCGGCATAAGCGGATTTCAGGCCAGACTGCACCTTGGCATCAGAAAAATCTAGTGTTGGAATGAAATCATTGGGGGACACATTCACCCCAGCCGCCTTCAGAATGGCGCGATCTGCAGTCGCACGAGCTAAGGCAACTTTGTCTGCATTGGGGTCATAAGTTCCTGCGAGCTCTAGTGTCGCATGAGGCTTCTTCGCTAAAAAATCACCAAACTTCTCCAGGCGGTCTTGATCAGGCGGCAAAAACAAGGCTTCCCCCAAAACTGCATTTACCCCATCGTTAGCACCCATGCCAAGAAGCGCGCCCAGAGCTCTAAATGGTGCAGTTGCGACATTAGTTAATACGTTGCTGATTGCCTGCCACACCAGGCCACTTGCGCTGAACTCTGGCGAGTCCACATTGCCGGCAATATTAATGGTAACGTCAATCGTATCGTCGGAATCTTCAAGCACTGCAATCGCTAAACCCAAAGGCAATTTTTTTCCCTGAAAATCAGCAACCTCTTCACCAAGCTCAATCTTCTTAATCACAATCTGATTCCCGCCCTTGAGCTCGCCATCCTTGGCGCTGTAATGCAAATTTAAGTTCACCCTACCGCTAGCAATTTGATAGCCTGCAAAGGTCATGGCAGCAGGATTGAAGGCATTGAGCGGAACATTTTTAAAAGTGAGTGTCACATCGTTATTACGTCGAGGATCATCAAATGCAATCTGCCCCTTACCGCGGAGTGACCCAGACTCGGCCAGAACTCCATCCATAGTCATTGCCGTTGAATGTCCATGTAGATTATTGACATTGGCAAAGCTAGCATTGAACTTTCTCAAGTTCACTTTGAAATTAGGCTTCATGGCTAAGTCAGAAAATGACACTTCACCACCGCGCAGCTTCAATGCCTTAATATTCAGAGAAAATGATTTTTTTTCTTTTACATCTTCAGGCGACTTATCTACCCCCGCAAGCTCGCCCTCCGGTTTGGAAAATAAACGCTTGAAATTGGAAAAACCTTTTTCATCAATTTCGAACTGAAGCGCCGGTTGAGAAACCGTTAATTCCTCAATACTCAGACTTGAGCCAGCACTTTTTGAGCGCTTAAAAATAAATCGACTTACATCACCATCACTCCATCTTATGAGCGATTGCTTTTGCCCCTGCTCAAGTAAATCCAAGCCCAGTAAATGCAAATCTCCTGACACAGCCAGCTCATCACCCTTCAGGCTGATGTCTAAAGCAGACTGAATCACTCCGCCCTGAGTTAACAGCTCCTTATTAGCCGGAAGCAATGCGATCAAAGGTGCGATTGAAAGATTGTCTACCTGGACTCTGGCCGCAATTGATTTATCGGATTTGAAATCCCAATGTGAGCTTATCCGCCCATCATCAATCTCTAAGTTAATCTGAGCACCTAAGGTATCTGGCGCAGGATTATCTAATGCACCCTTAATAGCAAGACGTTTAAAGGCAATCTTTTTATCAAAACCGGGCAAAGTAAAACTCAGTGCACCGAGATTGAGGCCATACTGGCCACGCACACCATTCACATCACCCTGTTTATCGTAGTTCGCAATATCACGCAGCTCGATAGAGAGTGACTGAAATCGCTCATGGAAATTTTTATTAGGGTCCAACAGCTCAAATGAGCCATTAGAAACCTTAAATTCATCGATTGATATTTTGATGCTCTTCTTGGGCGTAGTTAAATCTTCTGGGGGTAGATTGCGTGTAATAGCAGCAATCAATTCCTGCCAATTCCATTGGCTCGCACTTCCTTTAGTCGCATGCTTTTCGAGCTTGATGCTGGGCTCATACAAAAGAATCTCATCAAACCCCATTTCCCCAGTCATGAGGTGGGTCCACTTCAGCATCACCACTGCCTTCTTAAGCTTAAGCAACTGTCCTTGCTGTCTATCGACCAACTTCAAGCCATCCAGCTCAACACGTAACCTTAAAGGGGAAATACGGAGATCTTGATAGGCGATCTCATAACCAATCTTTTGGCCATAAGACTCAGCTGCATTCTTGATGGCACCAGGGGCCCAAAGGTGACAAGCACTCCAGAATACAAAAGTGAGTGCAAGAAAGCCTCCGGTAATTCGGAGTATGTAGGTTCGTATGATTGAAAGATTAAAAGAAATCATTTGTGTAGTAATTCCAGCCTTAAAGGGAATATAAAACTCGATTTAGGCTACTGGCGGAAATCCGACCTTTTGCGTCCATCCATTATTAAATGCATGAATAACTGGCTCTTCATAGACGCCCGCTTTTGTGAATGGCTCATCTGCCAACCAAGCCTCGACATCTACCTTGCTAGGAAAATCCATTACTAGCAAACTACCCACTGTGGTCTTGCCATCCTCTGATGTCAAGGGACCGGCAAAGGCCATCTTGTCTGCAAGCTTACCTAAATAGGCGCGATGCTCCGGCCGCACCTGAATGCGCAATTCTGCTGTACCGGGACGATCCATTAAGAGGATGGCGAAGATCATAGTTTCTCCTGTTTGACTTGAATACCTAGATCTTACGGCAAGCGGAAAAAGAAAAACCGCCTTCGTGAACTGACCCCCAAAAGTTGGACCTTATGTCCAACCAAGGGGGTTTTGTTTTATGAGCAAATACAGTACGGAGTTCAAACTCCA
>NZ_NCJB01000026.1:0-17922 GCF_002282275.1 Polynucleobacter sp. 39-46-10
GGCGAAGGTGTAGAGCGTACATTCCAAACTTACTCACCATTGATCGCTAGCATTGAAGTGAAGCGTCGCGGTGATGTACGTCGCGCGAAGTTGTACTACCTGCGTGATCGTTCAGGTAAGTCTGCACGTATTAAAGAAAAACTTCCTGCACGCAAAGTTAAAGCAGTTGCTGAGACAGTAGCGGAATAAGGTTTGCTTTAATCCAAAAAGAAGGCGGCTGAGGTCGCCTTTTTTATTGCCCTAAAATAAGCCAATGACGCAGAATCAAAAACCCCAAGAACAGAGATTGAGCGCAGCTACTCCATTGAGTTTTGATGCGCAAGCAATTCCAATTCATGAGGTCTGTGCCAGTCAATCTAAAGTTGCCAGCCATCATTTGAACCCCTTGAGTCTGAAAAGTCGTTTTCAGAGCCCTCCCGCTTGGCAGCCAGAGATCACGGATGAGAATCGACAAGTGATTGCCGCAGGGATTATTCGGCAACGACAGGCCGCTGGAAAGGTAACTCGGGCAGCGGTATTAATTCCTTTGCTACAGAAGAGTGAAGGCCTTTCAGTATTGTTGACACAAAGAACCGATCATTTGCATGACCATGCCGGCCAAATTAGCTTCCCGGGTGGGCGTATGGATCCAGGCGATTCCAGTCCTAATGACACCGCTTTACGAGAGAGTGAAGAAGAAATCGGTTTAGATCGGCGTGGGGTTGAGATCATTGGCCATTTGCCTCAGTATTTAACGGTTTCGGGCTATAGTGTGACGCCAGTTGTGGGATTGGTGCAACCTCAGGCAGAATATGCCTTAGATGCTTTTGAAGTAGCGGATATTTTTGAAGTGCCTTTACATTTTTTAATGGACCCTGCAAATCATCAGGTGCGGGTCTGGGAGAGTGATCAGGGTAGTCGTCGGTTTTATTCAATGCCCTATGAAAATCGTTTTATCTGGGGTGCTACTGCGGGTATGTTGCGTAACCTTTATCATTTATTAAAAGTATGACTTTCTTTTCTATTCTCTTCGCCCTCATTGCTGAGCAATATCGCCCAGTAACTTCGACTCATTGGATCGCGCGCATGAGTGCTCGCTGGTTGGATTGGGTTGCTGGAGAATTTGGTGGCAAGACCGAAGATGGTGCGAGTCCAGTTGGTGCTCGCATGGCCTGTTTGGTCGCTTTTATTCTGCCAACTTTTCTGGTCTTCGTCATTTACGTTGTCTTTATGGTGACCTTCCCAATTTTGGGATTTCTGTGGAACGTATTAATTGCCTATTTATTTTTCGGCTTCCGCCAATTCAGTCACTCCTTCACGCTGGTTCATCAGGCAATCGCAAATCATGATTTACCAGCAGCCCGTTTGGCGCTCGCTGAATGGTATGGCCCTGAATTAGATGCCACTAATCTCACAGAGACTGAAGTAATTTCCCTCGCACTAGAGCGCGCCATCATTGGTTCACATCACCATGTATTTGGTGTGTTGTTCTGGTTCTTAATGCCAATGGGCCCAGCGGGCGTGGTCTTATACCGCTTGGCTGATACAGCTGCTCAACGTTGGTCAGAAAAGGGCGACTTCAATTTAAGTGAGGCGGCACGCCATTTCTTCTACGTATTGGATTGGATTCCTGCACGCATTACAGCAATGGGCTTTGCGATTGTGGGCAACTTTGAAGGTGCAGTCTATGCATGGCGTCACTTGACTGGTAAATGGTCCGACTCTTTATCGGCAGTGATTTTGGCATCAGGTAGTGGCGCCTTAGGTGTTCGTTTGGGTGAGCCTATGAGTGAGCCTGATAGTGATGAAGCTTTACGTATGGCTGAAGCTGGTGAACCGGTTATTTACGAAGTAGGTCTTGAGCCGAATGAGCGCACGATGCGCTCTGCTATTGGTTTGGTATGGCGCTTGGTTATCGCTTGGATGGTTTTATTGCTAATGCTGACCATCGCTCTTTGGCTTGGCTAATTCCCTGAATCTGCGTATCGGCTGTTTTTGAGTCGGAGCGCAATTGTCTAAATAGCGCTAGTCTTTCTGGCGCTATTTCATTTCTGTCGACAGCTTCACGTATTGCGCAATCGGGTTCTGATTGGTGTGCGCAGTTATGAAAGCGACACTTACCAAGTAGGTCATGAAACTCTCTAAAGGCATGCTCTAGTTCGCTTACCGACATATGGGCTAAACCAAATTCCTGAAAGCCTGGAGAATCAATTAAGGCGCCCAATTTTCCGCTAGCATCACGCCCCCAAGACTCGGGTAGTTCAAAGTAGCGACAAGCGGTAGTGGTGTGTTTGCCGGTGTCTAAGCGTACTGAGTATTCTTGAGTAATCGCTGCTGCGTTGGGAACCCAGGCATTGAGTAGGCTAGATTTGCCCATGCCGGATTGACCGACGAACACCGATACCTTGCCGCAAATAGCAGGGCGTAAGGCTTCGATGGAAGCCTCATCAAACTTAGCTGACACTTCAGTTACGGGATAACCCATGCGTGCATAGGGTGCAATGATTTTGCGAGCGTGCTCTAAGTTATCTTTGAGGTCGCATTTATTCAGAAGAATATGCAAACCAATCTGATTAGTCTCTGCGGCAACAACAGCTCTTCCTAAAAGATCGGGTGAGAAAGCGGGTTGCGTAGCCAGTACGACTAATATTTGATCTACATTCGAGGCTATCAGTTTGCTCTTAAAGGCATCGGATCGATAGAGTAAATTTTCTCGTGGCTCGATACGAACAATGCGCGCTTGATCAGCTGAGGTCAGCTCCACCAGCATGCGATCACCCACTGCGCCAATATGTTGCTTCGCTGGAGTGCTGACCTGAATCAATTCACCGACAGGGGATTCATTTCCGCACTCATCTTTAACTAAGCGCTGCGCTAAATAATGCCTTCCATAGGAGGCAGTGAGTAGCGCATGAAATTGTTCCATTAAGCCAAATACTCCTTAGCCAAATCGCTTGAGATTGGCAATCCGCAATGGAGCAGGTGGATGCGAGCTATAAAAAGCGGTATAGATCGGATCTGGCGTTAAGGTCGATGCATTGTCTTGATAGAGCTTGACTAAGGCAGATATCAAATCACTTGCCGAGGATTTATCGGCAGCAAAACCATCTGCCTCATATTCATGTTTACGTGATGCCAAGCTCGATAGCGGAGTTAGGAAGAAGCTAAAGACGGGCGATACCAGCATGAAGAGTGCTAATGCCAGGCCACCGTTATAACCATTCGGGTTGGGCATTACACCAAGATCGCTGTAGAACCAGGGCTGAGTGCTAACCCAGCCTAGGAGTGCAAGAGTAGCGAAGCTCATTGCAAATGAAACTAGTAAGCGTTTGCGAATATGGTTGCACTTGTAGTGACCCAGTTCGTGAGCAAGTACTGCCTCTACTTCGCTGGGATTGAGTTTTTCAATCAAGGTATCAAAAAATACAATGCGTTTCGCTTTGCCCATGCCGGCAAAAAATGCATTGCCATGCGCACTTCGTTTGCTGCCATCCATAACAAATAAACCTTGGCTCGCAAAATCACAACGTTTTAGCAAGGCTTCAATTTGCGTCTTGAGTGGACCCTCTTCCAGCGCCTGAAACTTGTTAAAGATTGGCGCGATAAAGGTTGGAAATACCCATTGCATTAAGAGACTGAAGGTGGTGAGAACACCCCAGGCCCAAAGCCACCAAAAGTCACCTGCCTGAGCCATTAGGCTGAGGATAACCCAGAGGAGTGGGACGCCAATAGCACCACCAACACCTAAGCCCTTGAACATATCGCTAAAGAAGAGTCTGGCGTTCATGCGATTAAAACCAAAACGCTCTTCTAGATAAAACTGTTTGTACCAAGAGAAGGGTAGGTCAATAATTCCGGAGATAAGCACAATCGATACAAGCAAAGCAATTTGCTGTGCAATGCCTTCGCCCAAAAGCTGCAATAGTGAGAAGTTTAAAATCTGCAAGCCGCCCAAGAGCGTAAAGCCAATCAAGATAATCGCGCTGACACCATTCTCTAAAATACCGAGGCGCAGTTTGGCGATCGTATAGTCAGCGGCCTTTTGATGTTCGGCTAAGGAGATCTGGGAAGCAAACTCTGCAGGCACACTATCGCGGTTGATGGCGACGTGACGAATTTGGCGTTGGGATAACCAGTGGCGTAGACCAAAGCTGGCGATGAAGGCGATTAGAAAAACAATTGTGAATGTCATGAGATGATTATAGATATGAGTGAAAAAATAGTTACCCCAGCAGTAAAGTCGGCACCAGCAAGCGAGCACCTGATTTGGGTGGACATGGAGATGTCAGGTCTAGACCCTGAAAAAGAGCGTATTTTGGAAATTGCCGTGATCGTGACCGATGCCCATCTCAATACCATTGCCATCGCCCCTGTTTGGGTGATCCACCAGGATGATGTTTTGCTGGATGCGATGGATGCGTGGAATAAGGGCACCCACGGACGTTCTGGGCTCATTGATAAGGTCAAGGCATCAGCCACAGATGAAGCCACCGCTGAAGCTGAATGTATCGCTTTTCTGAAGAAATACATCAAGCCTGGAATTGCTCCAATGTGTGGCAATACGATTGGTCAAGATCGTCGTTTTATGGCGAAGTACATGCCAAAACTAGAGGCATTCTTTCATTATCGGAATATCGACGTTTCTACCCTCAAGGAGCTCTGCAAGCGCTGGCATCCTGATCTAGTGAAGGGCTTTACCAAAAAGCAGGCTCACACCGCCTTGGCAGATATTGAAGAGTCTATTGAAGAGCTGAAGTACTACCGAGAAAAGTTTATCGTGCCCTTACCGGAGTAAGGCGGAATGAAAAAAGGGTCTAGCGATAGACCCTTTTTTATTGACCTTTTGAAGCGCCTCATTTTTTGATGGCACTTTTTGGCCTATAGACTTTAATTACGGATTCATGGGTTTGGATAACGGGGCCACCAAAAAGTTCGATGCAGTAAGGCACTGAGGCAAAAATACCCTGCACAATGGATTTACCTTCAGCATCTTTGAGGCCTTCGAGGGTTTCTTTGATGGACTTGGGCTGACCAGGCAAGTTAATCACGAGAGCGGTGTGCCCTTCAATTTCTCGTAAAACAGCCGTCTGTCGGGACAAAATCGCCGTGGGTACAAAGCGTAGGCTAATTTGACGCATTTGCTCGCCAAATCCGGGCATTTCTCGGGTTCCGGCATCAATTGTGGCCTCAGGGGTGACATCTCTTCGGGATGGCCCTGTACCGCCTGTGGTGAGGACTAAATCGCAACCAAGGTCATCAGTCAGCTCTACGATAGTTTCGGTAATAACCTCCCGCTCATCGGCAATCAGGCGCTCATGAAAGATGCAGGGGGTGCTGAGGGCGGTCTGCAGCCACAATCGCAGGGCAGGGATACCCTCATCGGTATAAATGCCCTTACTCGCTCTATCAGAGATTGAGATTAGGCCGATTTTGATTTCGTCGGGTGTGGATCTTTTCCAGGCTTCGGTATGCTTCATGCTTCTATTCTAGCTATTATTAGGGCATGTTTACACACTCATCAAATCAGTTTCAAGAAATCATTGATTTCATGCTCACAGAGTCCAAGAGACGAGGTGCCTCAGATGCTGTGGCAGAGGTCTCTGAAGGCCAAGGCCTCTCGGTCACCGTTCGCAAAGGCGAGGTCGAGACCATAGAGCAAAGCTTAGACAAGCAGGTTGGCGTAACGGTCTTTTTGGGTCATCGTCGCGGTAACGCCAGCACTAGTGATTTCTCCAGGGATTCTTTGAGGGCGACAGTTGAGGCTGCTTACCATATCGCCCAACATACAGCGGAAGATCTCTGCGCCGGCCCTGCTGAAAAAGAGCTGCTCGAAAAGCATCCGCTGGATCTCGATTTATTTCATCCATGGGATTTGGACTCAGCAACTGCAATCGATATAGCGCGTGCTGCTGAAGGCGCCGCTTTTGCAGTGAGTAAGCAAATTCAAAATAGTGATGGCGCTTCGGTATCTGCACATCATGCGCATTTCATGATGGGCACCAGTCACGGTTTTATGGGCGGCTATCCATTCTCACGCCACTATATTTCTTGTGCACCAATTGCAAATGAGGACGGCAAAAAATCACTGATGCAGAGGGATGATTGGTATTCGAGTTCACGCATTCCTGGGGAGTTGGCTAATCCGGCTGCCATTGGTAAATACGCAGCTGAGCGTGCACTCTCACGTCTTAAGGCAAGATCGCTAACTACTCGCCGTTGCCCAGTCATTTTCGAAGCCCCCTTGGCTGCTGGCTTACTAGGTGGATTAGTGCAAGCGGTATCTGGTGGCGCCTTATATCGTCGCTCCAGCTTTCTATTGGATAGCTTGGGCAAGCAAGTATTGCCAAAACACGTTAGTCTTTTTGAAAACCCTCACCTTAAGTCGATGACCGGCACTGCGCCGTTTGATGAAGAGGGTGTGAAGACGACGGCAAGAACCGTAGTCGATAAGGGTGTATTGCAAGGTTATTTTTTATCCACCTACTCCGCCAGAAAACTGGGCATGAAAACCACTGGCAATGCTGGTGGCTCTCATCACCTGACATTGCAAAGCCGCATGACGCCAAAAGGTGGATTGCCTGCACTCTTAAAGGCAATGGGTACAGGCCTACTCGTTACTGAACTTATGGGCCAGGGAGTGAACTACGTTACGGGCGATTATTCTCGCGGTGCATTTGGTTACTGGGTTGAAAACGGCGAGATCCAGCACCCGGTAGAGGGTATTACGATCGCGAGTAACTTGCGCGATATGCTGATGGATATCCAGATGATTGGTAGCGACTCATTAATCCGCGGAACGAAAGAAACTGGTTCGATCTTGATTGGATCAATGACCGTTGGTGGTAAATAAAATAGTAATACCAAGAAAATATAAAAACACAAACAAAAGAACATAAATAAAAAAGAATAAGTAAATTATTTTGGAGGAGAAAAAGATGCAAAGACGTTCCTTTTTAAAGAAAGCCACCATCGGTGCAGGCGCAGCGGCATTAGCGGCACCATCTATTGCGCAGGGTTTGCCAACCCTTAATTGGCGCTTGGTCTCGAGCTTTCCTAAATCCTTAGATACTTTGTTTGGTACACCAGAAGTATTTGCTAATGCTTTACGCAAAGCAACTGACGGCAAGTTCAATGTCAAAGTATTTGCTGCTGGTGAGGTGGTGCCAGCCTTGCAAGTGTTGGATGCGGTTCAAAACGGTACGGTGGAATGTGGTCATACTGCTAGCTATTACTACTTAGGTAAGAACAGCGCATTTATTTTTGATACAGCAGCCCCTTTTGGTATGACAGCGCGCCAGCAATCCGCTTGGATGCTTCATGGCAATGGCATGAAGCTGATGCGCGAGCTTTATGCCAGCTACAACATTGTTAACTTCTTGGGTGGGCAAACTGGTACTCAAATGGGTGGCTGGTTCCGCAAAGAAATTAAATCGCCAGAAGATCTCAAAGGGCTTAAATTCCGTATCGCTGGCTTTGCGGGACAGGTGCTTGCTAAGTTGGGTGTGGTGCCACAACAGCTTCCTGCTGGCGAAATTTATTCTGCATTAGAAAAAGGCACGATTGATGCTGCTGAATTTGTGGGTCCTTACGATGATGAGAAGTTGGGCTTAGCTAAAGTTGCCAAAAACTATTACTACCCTGCATTCTGGGAAGGCGCGGCTGGACTCTCATTCTTAGTCAATAAGAGGCAGTGGGATTCATTACCGCCAGCATATCAAGCAGCTTGGCAGGCAGCTTGCTTTGAAGCTCATACCGATATGTGCGCTAAGTACGATGCTTTAAACCCGCCTGCATTGCAGCGCCTTGTTCAGGGAGGTGCGGTATTGCGTAAGTTCAATACTTCAGTAATGGATGCCTGCTTTAAGGCTAGCCAAGAAACCTATGCTGAAGAGTCTGCCAAGAACCCTCAGTTCAAGAAAATCTTCGAAGACTATCGCGCCTTCAGAAACATGGAGGCACAGTGGTTTAATGTTGCTGAACAGGCATTCTCTCAATACAGTTTTGCGAAGAAGCTTTGATGCTGAAGGTGTTAGTGGTAGATTAGATAAAGGGCCCCTTAGGGCCCTTTATCTTTTTTGTCCGCCGTACTTGAGATTACTTGCGTTCGAGTGTAATAAAGTTAAAAGTAATTTCACCCTCAGATGCCGGAGTGCGCTCTACTTCTTTCCATTCAGATTCATTGGGTACGGTAAAGAAGGTATCGCCACCGTCTACATCAATATCAATCTCGGTGATGTAAAGACGATCTGCTTTGGGGAATGCTTGAGTAAAGAGCTGTTCTCCACCAATCACAAATACTCGCGGAAACTCGCTCAAACTGCTCAGCGCTGCGTCCAGTGAGTTAACCACTTCTGCGCCAGTCAGTTGCAACTCAGTATTACGGCTCACAACAATGTTTCGACGTCCTGGAAGTGGACGACCAATAGATTCCCAGGTCTTACGACCCATGATGACAGGGTGCCCCATCGTTACCTTTTTAAAGAACTGCAGGTCAGCAGAAATTTTCCAAGGCATTTGATTGTCGCGGCCAATCACGTGATTACGTGAGCGGGCAACAATCATCGAGATGGCGGGGTGCTTATTTGCAGTCATGGGTAATCTAATTTCTTAAACAGCTACAGGGGCTTTAATGGCGGGATGGGATTCATAGCCAGCAATTTCAAAATCCTCGAATTCATAATCAAAGATGGAGTCTGGCTTACGCAAAATATTGAGCTTAGGCAGTGGGAAAAAGTCTCTCGAGAGCTGAAGATCGACTTGCTCTAAATGGTTGCTGTACAGATGGCAATCACCACCAGTCCACACAAAGTCACCTACTTCTAAATTGCACTGCTGAGCCATCATGTGGGTCAATAGGGCATAACTAGCAATATTGAAGGGCACGCCCAAGAAGATATCCGCACTACGTTGATAAAGTTGGCAGGAAAGCTTGCCATCGGCAACATAGAACTGAAAGAAAGCGTGGCAAGGTGCTAAAGCCATGCGAGGAATATCAGCCACGTTCCACGCAGAAACAATAATGCGACGCGAATCAGGATTATTCTTAAGGGCCTCTACAACTTCGGCGATCTGGTCAATATGCTGACCATTAGGCGCGGGCCATGAGCGCCACTGGTAGCCATAAATTGGACCCAAGTCACCATCAGGGGCTGCCCACTCATTCCAAATGGAAACACCACGCTCTTTAAGCCAGTTATTATTCGTGCTGCCTTTGAGAAACCAGAGCAATTCCAGAATGATGGATTTGAGATGCAGCTTTTTAGTCGTGACCATTGGAAAGCCTTCGGCCAGATTAAAGCGCATTTGATGGCCAAAGATGGAAATAGTTCCAGTGCCGGTTCTATCAGATTTTTGGGCGCCCTTTTCAAGGACTTCCTTCATGAGATTGTGATATTGACGCATAGGTTTATTCGGCTAGATGATTCGGTGATATTAAGAGCTTACTCGAATGTCGGTGGGCTTACCCCAAGGGCTTTATGAAGCTTTGGGGAAGTGGTGGTGTACTGGAGCTGAACCTGCTTTTCAGGGGCTAGATAGGCTGCTGCAGCAAAGGCTGCCAAGGCTGCCTCATGAAAGCCGGACAAAATCAATTTTTTCTTGCCTGGGTAGATATTGATATCCCCAACGGCATAAATGCCGGGCGTGCTGGTTTGAAAGCAGGCAGTATCAACGGCAATTTGCTTGCGATCGATATCTAAGCCCCAGTCAGCTATTGGACCTAATTTAGGGGAGAGACCATAAAAGAGCAAGAGCGCATCTAAGCTAAGCATCTGCACTTCACCATCAGTATTGGTGACGGCAATTTCCGTGAGTTTGTCATTGGAAGACTTAAGACCGGTAATTTGTCCGATGATGAGTTGCATCTTGCCGGCGGCACAAAGGGCGCGCATCTTAGCAACGGATTGAGGTGCCGCTTTGAATTCATCTCTACGATGAATGAGGGTCACACTGGCTGCTTGATCGGCGAAATGTAAAGCCCAGTCCAGTGCAGAATCTCCGCCGCCACAAATCACCATGCGCTTGTCTGCAAATTGCTCGGGATTTCTGACGCGATAGAAGACTTGTTTATCTACAAAAGTTTCAATGCTGTCTAGATTGAGTGTACGTGGTTGAAATGCACCAACACCAGCAGCTATAAAAATAGCCTTGCTCAAAAAATGCTGATCTTGGGATGTGCGAATCAGAAAGCGCCCATCAGCCTGCTTCTCAAGGGTAGAGACTTCTTGATTTAGGTGGAACTGTGGTTTGAACGGCTCAATTTGCTTGAGTAGATTGCTAACCAGCTCGCGACCAGTGCAAACCGGAATCGCCGGAATGTCATAGATGGGTTTATCTGGGTAGAGTTCGATGCATTGACCACCCACTTCAGGTAGGGAATCAATGACATGCGCTTTAATTTCTAAGAGTCCAAGTTCGAAGACTTGGAAGAGTCCCACCGGACCGGCACCAATAATGACTGCATCGGTTTCAATGGGGGAGTGCAATTTACTTTACCAGTTGGTCAAGTTTATTTTTAACGTCTTTCCACTCTTCCGCTTCTGGGAGAGCAGCTTTAGATTTAGTGATCGATGTCCATGTAGGTGATAGATCAGCATTCAACTTGATGAATGCCTGTTGATCTCCTGGAACATCATCTTCCGCATAAATCGCATTCACTGGGCACTCAGGTACGCACACTGCGCAATCGATACATTCATCTGGATCGATTACTAAAAAGTTAGGGCCTTCACGAAAACAATCGACCGGACAGACGTCAACGCAATCGGTGTATTTGCAACGGATGCAGGCTTCGGTAACAACGTAAGTCATGGTGGTTTACTGGTGAGGAGTCCAGATCAATGGACTAGCAAGTTATAAAAGCTCAATTTTAGCTGAATCAGCCTATTTTTCAGGCAAAAGCCCTAATTTACTTGAGGTAAAGTCACGCTATGAACACTCCAGTCAATAACTCCACAAGCACCTCCAAGCCAAAGATTTTGGTCGCAAGGGCGATATTTCCTGAGGCCTTGGCCAAATTAGAGCAGTCCTATGAGGTTCGCTCTAACCAGTCAGACAAAATAATGAGCCCAGAAGAGCTGAAAAAAGCACTTTCAGAGGTTGAAGGCGCTTTGGTTGCTGGTAGCGAGCGGATTGATGCGACAGCTCTTTCCGGGGCGACAAATCTGAAGGTGGTTGCCAATATTTCTGTTGGCTATAACAACTTTGATGTTCCGGCGATTACTGCTGCTGGCGTCATAGCTACTAATACCCCTGATGTTCTTACGGATACAACAGCGGATTTTGGCTTTGCTTTATTAATGGCAACTGCAAGACGGATTACAGAGTCTGAGCATTGGGTGAGAGGTGGTCAGTGGGATCAATGGTCGATTGTGAATAATCCACTTGGTATGGATTTGCATCACAGCACAGTTGGCATTATTGGCATGGGTCGCATTGGTCAAGGGATTGCTAAACGCGCCTTGGGTTTTGGTATGAAGGTGATTTATCACAATCGCAGTCATCTATCTGATGCGGATGAAAAATCTTGTGGTGCTACTTACGTTCCCAAAGAAGAGTTGTTGCGCACTGCTGATCATGTTGTATTGGTGCTGCCATACACCGCGCAAAATCATCATACGATTGGCGCAGCAGAAATTGCGATGATGAAACCGTCTGCAACCCTGATTAACATTGCCCGTGGCGGCATTGTGGACGATGCGGCACTAGCGAAAGCATTGCAATGTGGCAAGATATTCGCAGCTGGCTTAGATGTATTTGAGGGTGAGCCTCAAGTGCATCCAGAGTTACTCAAGTGCAGCAATATTGTGTTGGCTCCACATATTGCCAGTGCTACAGAAAAAACGCGTAGAGCGATGGTGGATCTTGCGATTGATAATTTACGAGCAGCGCTTGATGGCAGGAAGCCGCCAAGCTTGATTAATTCTGAAGCTTTTAAGAATTAATCGGCTTCGATTTCTTCTGGCAGTTCACGAAGAGCAAGTTCAATTCCACCAAATTTACCCGCTACCCAGTTGTATACCTTGCAGGCAATCCACAGCAAAGCAAAGCCAAGTAGGGCGTTGAGGATCAATGCGGAGAGAACGGTAAATCCGGGAATAGCGCCGTCACGAATGAAGGCTACAAACAAGGCTAGCAACACAATTGGCACAGAGAAGCATAGATAAACCAAAACCAGGGTTTTGGCAGTGTGCATTGGGTCTACGAAGGCGATTTCTTTTTTGGTGAGTTTCATGAGGTGCAATCTTAAAGCAGTCCGTCGAAAAGCGCCACATCAACCCAGTCACCAGAGGCCACATTTCCTTGGTCATGAGACAAAATGACAAAGCAATTTGCCTCGCTCATCGATCGCAAAATTCCAGCGCCTTGGCTACCAGTCAGTTTGACCGTAGGCTTCCCGTCTGAGCCACGCCCTAAAATGGCACGCTGGTATTCCGTTCGGCCAGGCCGTTTCCTAATTGGTGCTTCGGCAATCGCATGCATCAATGGTGGCTCAGTCTGGCTTGCGCCATTTAGCTGCAATAAAGCAGAACGAACAAATTGATAAAAAGTCACCATCACTGCTACTGGATTGCCGGGTAAGCCAAAGAAGAGCGTTTTATGGTTAGCTCCTTGGGTAGGCCTCAGCATTCCAAATGCCATAGGGCGGCCTGGGCGCATAGCGATTTTCCAAAAACCTACATCGCCTAGCTCTTGCATGATTTGTTTAGTGAAGTCTGCTTCACCAGCGGAGACTCCGCCTGAGGAAATCAAAACATCTGCTTTTGAGGCTGCATCTATAAAGGCGACTTTAAGTGAGGCGGGGTCATCACGCACAATGCCGCAATCGATGATTTCTAAGTCAAGGCGTTTGAGCAGTCCAATCAAGCTATAGCGATTGCTATCGTAAATATTGCCAGCCTCTAAAGCTTGTCCTAGTCGGCGCAATTCATCCCCTGAGGAGAGTATGGCAACTCTTAATTTTCGATGGACTTGGAGTTCGGAGATGCCGAGAGAGGCGGCGAGACCTAGATCAGAAGGACGTAATAAACGCCCTGCAGAAATGGCTGGCTTGCCGCTTTGTAAGTCTTCTCCACGTAAACGGCGATTTTCTCCCCGCTTCACGCGGTTTTGCTTGAATGACACGAGCGTGCCATCGCTTGGGCTTTGGGGCTCTGTAAATTCTTGGGGGATCACAGTGTCACAGTTGCTTGGCATTAATGCGCCAGTCATGATCTTGAGACATTCCCCTGAAGCAATGACGCCTTCATAAGGCTTGCCAGCATACGCTGTACCCACAACCTTGAGGGTCACAAGGTCTTCACTATTGCCTAAGCAATCACCATGAAATGCAAAGCCATCCATGGCTGAGTTATCGGCAACTGGGACATCAATTGGTGACAGTAGATCTTTTGCCAGAATGCGATTAATTGCCTGATCTAATGCGATACACTCAATGGCATCAGACTCACCCCTTTTTTGAGATTCAGTGATTAAGTCTTTCACTAGATCAGAAATCGCTATGCGAGCTTGTTCTACGTGAAGTGAACCGCTGGTATAAATTGGATCACTTGAAGGTATGTGCTTTAGGTTGGACATGAAGATATTCTTTCTAAGGCTAGCAACTCTTCTGGCGTATTCACATTGGCAAATACTTGCGGGTTTTCAAAAACCACGGTGCCAGATCGTAACTCTTTAAACCAGCGATCAATCTTTAAATCTCCTTTGCTTAAAAAGGCATCTAAAGAATCATGTAAACCACTCTTCATCAAACAGAAAACGGGTTGCGACCATATCTTTCCATCACCTTCTTTTGATGAGGCAAAGACGAGCTCTAAATCATTAGCTTCAAGTTGATCCGCCATTTTTTTAGCAAGATCAGTTGGTAATAAAGGGGAGTCGCAAGGCGAGGTCAGTAAATAGGGTGTTTTGCAATGTTTCAGGCCGACCGAGAATCCAGCTAGTGGGCCAGAGAAGTCTGGTGTCTCATCCATGAGCACTGGGTAGCCATAATGCGAGTACTTTGTAATGCTACGGTTAGCATTAATCAGGATGGTGCTGACTTGAGGCTTGAGTCGACTGATGGCAGATTCAATCATCGCTTTGCCATGAAAGGGAATTAAGCCCTTATCAATACCACCCATTCTTTGGGCGCGGCCACCCGCCAGGATTAGTCCAGTAATGTGTTCTGAGGTAATCATTAGCCGCCGATGTAAGACATCTCTACTTTGCGAGCGGATTTTGAGCCAACCGTATTCGATCCCCGAATCTCTGAGTAGTGATCATTGCGTCCAGACCATGTTGACATAATGGCGTTGGCAATTTCCAAATCACTTCTGTCAGAGCGCAATAAAGTCTTGAAGTCAAAACCTTCATTTGCAAATAAACAAAGATAAAGCTGACCATCTGTGGAGATACGCGCGCGCGTGCACTCATGACAGAAAGTTTGTGTGACGCTTGAAATGAAGCCAATCTCACCAGAGCCATCAACATAACGCCAGCGCCGCGCTACTTCACCAGGGTAATTGGCCTCAATAGGTTCTATCGGAAAGACGGCATGAATGCGATTGGCAACTTCTTGTGAGGGAAGAACTTGAGACATATCCCAGCCGTTAGAGCTGCCCACATCCATGAATTCAATAAAACGTAGCGTTACACCGCTACCTTTGAAGTGTTTGGCCATACCAATAATCTCTTGATCGTTCGTACCTTTCTTAACGACCATATTCACTTTGAGGTTGGTGAAGCTGGCTTCTTGAGCGGCCGCAATTCCATCCAGTACATCCGTGACAGGAAAGTCAACATCATTCATTTTCTTGAAGATGTCATCATTCAGACCATCGAGGCTAATGGTTAGGCGATGCAAGCCTGCTGCTTTTAATGCAGCTGCCTTCTTGCGCAAAATACTGCCATTGGTAGTGAGTGTGAGGTCAAGGGGTTGATCTGCTGTAGTGCGAATCTTAGCCAACATCTCAATCAGCACCTCGAGATTTTTGCGCAGCAAAGGTTCGCCACCTGTGAGGCGAATTTTTTCTACGCCCAATGAGGCGAAGATGGTTGTTAGTCGAGTGATCTCTTCAAAGCTGAGTAATTCATTATGAGAGAGGTAGGGATAGTCTTTGTCAAAGATTTCCTTAGGCATGCAATAGGTGCAGCGGAAATTACAGCGATCTGTGACGGAGATACGCAAATCACGTAGCGGACGTCCACGGGTATCTTTAGTGGTGGTACTAGCGGCCACGAGATGTCCGGGAATGGATGGCGTTAGGCCTTTGCCTTCATCTAAACGTATGGGGATTACTTTTTCAACCATGTGTAATTATGGCTGTGAAACTGTGTTTCTGCCAAACTGCCAAATATCCTTGTGGGATAAATAGCAGTCTGGAGAAATCGGATTAAACCGTTTTTTCTTGGCCGCCGGTTTCAACTAAAACCATTGGACCATTTTGCAGGCTAACAGGCGCCTTTGGTGTTCTGCCCATCGGCAAAACTTCTGGCTCTGCCTTAATTTGCAATTGTGCTTCCTGATGCTTGCTAGAGTCTGTTGCAACCCAAACCATGCCAGCAGACTGAACTACGCTATGTAATGGGGTTTCCTCAAGCGCCTGGAAAGCCACTTTAGGGAGCTCGGGCATTGGTTTTGCAATGATCTCAATTGCTGGTGCTGGCGCAGTTACTGCCTGTGGGGCAGGTGCTGTAGTAGCGTTATCAGGATGATTTTTTTGGCGCGGCGCACGCTGCTCTCTTGGCTCTCTGGGTGCACGTGGTGCGCGCTCCTTCACCTCCTTAGAAGCTGCAGGCGTAACTGTGTTTCCAAAGCTTTGGGCAATATTCTGAATCGGCATGGAAGCAGACGCCCCAGCCATTCCTACCGGAGGACCTGAGAATGAAGTTGCTACTGCAACAACAGAAGCAATTGCTGCATCACCAGTGGACTCAGAACGCTCACCACGTTGGCCACGACCACGACCGCGACGGTTGCGACCACGACCACGACGCTCTTCACCATCTGCGCTAGGAGCTGTATCTGTACCCGGAGCAGCCTCAGTTGCTGGGGTTACAGCAGCTTGATTCTCTGGTTTTGGATTTTGGTTGTTCTGGTTGCGGTTATTGCCATTGCGATTACGGCCATCTTGACGACCCCTGCCTGAACCCGCTTCGCGTGGAGCGTTTGCACCTTCGGTACCTGCGGCGCCTTCAGCTGGACGCTCGCCACGATCATTGCGCTCACCACGACGACCGCGGTTGCGGTTGTTTTGATTGCGGCCGCGCGGCGCGCTAGGAGCAGGCTTGGCTTCTGGTGCAGGCGCTGAAGAGAACAGACTCTTAATGAATCCGAAGAATCCACCGGAGCTAGCAGTTTCAGAGCCAGCTTTTTCAGTACGCGCAGGACGCGGTTGGCTTACTGGTGCTGGTGCATTTGGAGTGATGCCTTTAACAGCAGCTTCTGGGCGAACTTTAACGTCCGCATCCTTACGGCTTACTGCAGTGTCGGTTTCGAGTTCACGCGCAGCTTCTTCAGCCATAACGTAGCTGGCCTTTTGATCATCAAGACGCGGATCATCATGACGTAAACGCTCAAGCTTGTAATGTGGTGTCTCTAAATGCTTATTAGGAACCATCAAGACATTCACTTTAAAGCGTGATTCGATCTTGATTACTTCAGCACGCTTCTCATTGAGTAAGAATGCAGCCACTTCGACTGGAACTTGCGTATGAATAGCCGCAGTATTTTCTTTCATTGCCTCTTCTTGGATGATGCGCAAGACTTGCAATGCAGAAGATTCGGTATCGCGGATATGGCCGGTGCCGTTACAGCGTGGGCAGGTTACGTGACTGCCTTCAGAAAGAGCAGGGCGTAAACGCTGGCGTGACATCTCCATCAAACCAAACTTGGAGATCTTACCCATCTGAACGCGAGCACGGTCATGACGCAGAGCGTCGCGTAAGCGATTCTCAACATCTTTCTGTGCCTTGCTTGATTCCATATCAATGAAGTCGATCACGATCAAGCCACCCAAGTCACGTAAACGTGCTTGACGGGCGATTTCATCGGCAGCTTCTAGGTTGGTGCGAGTGGCAGTCTCTTCAATGTCAGAGCCGCGGGTTGCACGCGCAGAGTTGACGTCGACTGAAACTAAGGCTTCAGTATGGTCGATCACAATCGCGCCGCCAGAAGGCAATGGCACGGTACGTGAGTATGCAGTTTCAATCTGGTGCTCGATTTGGAAGCGCGAGAACAATGGGACGTCGTCCTGGTATCGCTTCACTCTTGGTAAGTTGTCTGGCATCACTACTGACATAAATGCCGCAGCTTGCTCGTAGATATCATCCGTATCGATGAGGATCTCGCCAATATCTGGCTGGAAGTAATCACGAATCGCACGAATCACCAAGCTGGACTCGAGGTAAATCAATAGTGGTGCTGAGTTGCCTTTAGCGGCTTCATCAATCGCCGTCCACAATTGCATGAGATAGCTTAAATCCCACCGCAATTCAGTGGCGTCACGGCCAATACCGGCTGTGCGAGCAATGATGCTCATGCCATCTGGTACTTCTAGTTGGGACATTGCCTCGCGGAGCTCTTGACGGTCTTCGCCTTCAATGCGACGAGAAACGCCGCCTCCACGTGGGTTATTAGGCATTAATACCAAATAGCGACCTGCCAAGGAGACAAAAGAGGTGAGGGCAGCGCCTTTTTGGCCACGCTCTTCTTTTTCTACCTGAACAATGATTTCTTGGCCTTCGCGTAAGGCGTCTTTAATAGAGGCATTACGGACATCAATACCTTCTTTAAAGTAGGTGCGGGCAACTTCTTTAAATGGCAAGAAGCCATGGCGCTCCTCACCGTAATTTACAAAGCAAGCTTCGAGCGAAGGCTCAATGCGGGTAATAACACCTTTGTAAATATTGCCTTTGCGTTGTTCACGACCGGCAGCTTCGATATCGATATCGATGAGTTTTTGA